>NIUT01000155.1 GCA_002254365.1 Nitrospira sp. UW-LDO-01 | reverse complement strand
CCGTCCAGCAAGGCCGCAGCAAGCGAAGAGGCGAATCGTACTCTGCCCCGTACGTTGAGCCTCTGAGCGATGCGAGAACGCCGCTGGCGGACTTTTTCAGCACCCTGTTAGACACAATATGATAGACTGCCGGGCCAATCATGATGTCTGACACGACTACGTTGAGTGAACTGGCGGCTGCGACTCGGCAACGGCGGACCTTTGCCATTATCAGCCATCCGGATGCCGGCAAGACGACGCTGACCGAAAAACTCCTGCTGTATTCTGGCTTGATCCGCACGGCCGGTATGGTGCGCGGACGCAAGGGTGGAAAGACGACAGCTTCGGATTGGATGGGCATGGAGCAGGAACGCGGAATTTCGATCACCGCGTCGGCGATGCAGTTTCCGTACAAGGGCGCGGTCATCAATTTACTCGATACGCCGGGCCACCAGGACTTTTCCGAAGATACCTATCGGACCTTGACCGCTGCGGATAGCGCGATCATGGTGATCGACGCGGCGAAAGGTGTGGAAACGCAGACGCGCAAACTCTTTGCCGTATGCCGCATGCGGCGGATTCCGGTCCTGACGTTGATCAACAAGATGGATCTGCCTGGACGCCCTCCTCTGGATCTCATGACTGAGGTTGAACAGGCGTTGGATATTCACGCGAGTGCCATCAACTGGCCGATCGGATCGGGCAGCGATTTCGTAGGCATTGTGACCAGAGCAGATAGTCAAGTGCAGCTGTTCAGTAAGACCATGCATGGTGGAGCGACCAGAGTAGAGACTGATATGTTGCCGTTCACCGAGCTTGGCTCACACAGCCGAGTGACGGAAGAGATGTTGACGCAAGTGCAGCATGATCTGGAACTCTTGGAGATTGCCGGGAACCCGTTCACACGGGAACACTTTCTTAGCGGAGACGTGACCCCGGTCTTTTTTGCTTCCGCACTCACGAACTTCGGTATCGAGAGTTTCCTGGACGCCTTTGTGGAGTTGGCGCCCAGCCCCGGCGCACGCTTGGCGGACCGAGAGGATGGGTCCGAGCTCACCGTTGATCCGATTGACATGCCGTTCAGTGCCTATGTGTTCAAGCTTCAAGCGAATATGAATCCCAAACATCGTGATAGTACGGCATTTCTTCGCGTGTGCTCAGGGCGCTTTGAGCGCGATATGGTCGTGAAACATCATCGACTGGGTCGGGACATTCGCTTGGCACGGCCGCATAGCCTGGTGGCACAGGAGCGGAGTACGGTCGAGGAGGCGTACGCGGGGGATATTATTGGAATCATCAATCCCGGCGTCTTCGCGATCGGAGATACGGTCTCCTTAACAGGAGGGTTCAATTTTAAGCCGTTGCCGCAGTTCCAACCGGAGATCTTCGCGCGTCTGCGACCGACGGATGTCGGAAAACGAAAAGCGTTCGACAAGGGAGTCACCCAGATGGCGCAGGAGGGGACGGTCCAGATCATGCGCAGCCTCCATGATCAGGAGATCTTGATCGCCGCTGTTGGTCGACTGCAGTTCGATGTGTTGCAATACCGGCTCCGACACGAGTATCGCGTCGAAACCATCCTTGATGCGCTGCCATTCAGCTGCAGCGCTTGGCTGGAGGGAGATCCGTCTACCTTCAAGTCACCGTCAGCGTCCATGATGGTGAAGGACCAGCGGGATCGAGTCGTCGTCCTCTTCGGCGACCAACTCATGAAGACGATCGCCCGCGATCGAAATCCCGATCATGTCTTGCAGGAAATGGGGTAGCGGGATCTGCAGCTGGTTCACCCGGTCGTAGGCGACTCACTACCGCTCGACCGGACCACATCTTATTTGCCGGTCGATGATTTCATCAAATTATCGGCCTGCGGCGGGAGGAACCCAAGGTAGCCTCGGTGCCGCTCGGCCAGCTCCAATACGGTAAACGGCTGGCCATCGACCATCTCAGGGGAAGAAAAAATCTGTCGGAGGTGGCCGCCACGCTCTCCGACGATGTTGCCGGCAAATACCACACCGTTCTGTTTCAACCGAGCGACCGCTTGTTCGATCTCCTCAACGCGCACGGCGACATGGTGGAAGACTTTGTCCCCGAATTTGTTCACCCAGCCGGGAATGATACTGGTCTTGCCTCGTTCATCGGGGTAGG
The DNA here is from genome assembly GCA_002254365.1 of Nitrospira sp. UW-LDO-01. GTDB lineage: Bacteria > Nitrospirota > Nitrospiria > Nitrospirales > Nitrospiraceae > Nitrospira_D. Next base: position 9,690 of record NIUT01000155.1, on the reverse strand, counting down.
CCTGATCCACGAACAGACTGGGGTATCCACTTTTGCGATACACCTTCGCGTACCAGTCGTCATACTGCAAGGTTTCATCGTGTGCATAGCCTAAGGTCACAAAGGGTTCAGCGCCTCGGTCAATATCCAAGGTTCTGATGGTGACATGGTCGATGACCGGCATGAATCCGACACCGGTTCCGTCCAGCATGGCCTTCAGGACGCCGGCAGCCTGGTTATGCTCAACATAGTCGGCCACCATTCGTGCCATGAGATTGTCGAGGGCCTGAGCTTCATCCATCATGATCGCACCTCGTATGCCAGATTGTGGAAAAGCTTGGTGGTTGGAATATTCCCTGCGGCATTCACGCGTCACTCCTGTGAGGATGCTCAAAAAAGCCTTCCGGCAACGCCGCAGCGAACGAAGAGGCGAATCGTACTCTCTGCCGTACGTTGAGCCTCTGAATGATGCGAGAACGCCGCCGGCGGGCTTTGTCAACAGCCTGCTAGGAACCGAATTTAATGCCTTGGGCCAGCGGCAGTTCCGTCCCCCAATTGACCGTGTTGGTTTGGCGTCGCATATAGGCCTTCCAGGAGTCCGATCCTGCCTCGCGGCCACCGCCGGTTTCTTTTTCTCCGCCGAACGCGCCACCAATCTCGGCTCCGGACGTGCCGATATTGATATTGGCAATTCCGCAATCGCTCCCCGTAGCCGAGAGAAACCGCTCGCTCCGGCGGACATCATTGGAAAATAGGGCGGACGACAGTCCTTGCCGGACATCATTCTGCATCGCAATCGCCTCGTCGATCGTCGTGAATGTCATCACATAGAGAATAGGCGCAAAGGTTTCGCGCTGCACGACGGGCCAGTGGTTCTGCGCCCGCACGATCGTCGGTTCGACGAAGTAGCCTGGGCGGGTCAGCACACGCCCTCCGTGGAGGATTTCTCCGCCCGCTTGCTTGATCTCGTCAAGGGCCGCTCGATAGCCCTCCACCGCCACCTGGTCGATGAGCGGTCCCATGAGGACCTCTTTTTCCAGCGGATTGCCGATCTGAACTTGCGCATAGGCCTTCACAAGCCTAGCGACTAATTCCTCGTAACAGGATTCCTGTACGATCAGACGTCTGGTGGTCGTACAACGCTGCCCGGCGGTCCCGACCGCGCCGAACACAATCGCGCGGACCGCCATATTGAGATCGGCGGTCTCATCGACGATGACGGCATTGTTGCCGCTCAGTTCGAGCAAGGTTCGACCGAGTCGTTGTCCGACCAATGACGCGACTCGTCGACCGACCGGCACCGAACCGGTAAAGGAGATGAGTGGCAGGCGCTCATCTTCGACCATCTGTTCGACCAGCACCGATTGATCGGCGATGCAGAGGGAGAAAATACCGGTATACCCCTGTTGTTGCATGACGCGATTACAAATCTGTTGGATGGCGACCGCGCAGAGGGGGGCCTTCGGCGATGGCTTCCAGATCACGGTATCGCCTGCGATCGCGGCCAAGAACGCATTCCAGGCCCAGACCGCCACGGGAAAATTGAACGCCGTGATCACACCCACCGGACCCAATGGATGCCACTGCTCGCTCATGCGGTGCGCCGGCCGTTCGGATTGCATCGTGGCCCCGTAGAGCATCCGTGACTGGCCGACGACGAAATCGGCCATGTCGATCATCTCTTGGACTTCTCCGTCGCCCTCGGCCTTGATCTTGCCGACTTCCAAGGACACCAAGGTCCCCAGCTGATCCTTCTTCTCTCTGAGGGCTTGGCCGATCAGCCGAACGACCTCGCCTCGCTTAGGAGCCGGCACCATGCGCCAGGCTCGAAATGCCTCAACCGATTCTTTCACGATACGTTGATAATCCTCTGATGAACAAGGATAGACACCCGCGATCTGCTCCCCGGTCGTTGGATTGATGGAGGGGAGCAGGGTCCCGTCATTGCGACCGGACCACCACCCATTGCCGGTACTTCCACCTGAGTTCACGGCCTGGATGCCAAGGTCCCTCAATGCGGAATGACTCGTGCTCATCGAAAGCAACCTCCCAATTCGTTGTCCAGGAAGTCTCGTAATAGGACGGATTCCTGAGTGATGAATCCATGGTACTGCTCAGGACGGTTCAACACAAGGTCTACGACGCAACAGACGCTGGACGCAGTCGTCACTTGGATGGCCGACCAGAGCTTGCCCTTGATGCATTGTGGATACACTTTCTTCACGTAGTTTTCCTCGAAAAACCCATCCTTGTTCGTGCCGGTGACCGAGGCATAGATCAACACGACATCTTGCAGGGTCTGCGGCACGGCCCGTTCAAGCACACGTTTCAAGGTATCCCGGTCTTCATTGAGCTTGAGGTCCTTCATCAACAGATGGATCTTGTCGCAGTGGCCCGGGTAGCGGAGTGTCTTGTAATTCATCGTGCGGACTTTGCCGGCATAACTATCAGCCAATGTGCCGAGTCCGCCTGAGGTATTGAATGCTTCATAGAGCAGACCATCCAGCTCGATCGTTTCGTAGCCTTCGAGCGGCTGAAGCGGGACTTTTTCACCTTCTTCGATTCCGTAGCAGACATTGCCGTATTCGTTGATCAGTCCATCCGTCGACCAGGTCAGCGAATACTTTAGGGCATTGCTGGGATGGACCGGCAGCGCGCCGACACGCATCTTGACCGTGTCCAACGTGTCAAAATGCGTCATGAGCTCGTGTGCCACGATACTGATGAACCCCGGGGCCAGACCGCATTGCGGCATAAAGGCCTGGGTGGCTCCAGCGCTCAGGACTTTGATCTGGTTGGTGACCTCGACGTCTTCTGTGAGGTCGAAATAATGCATATGGTGAGTTAATGCCAGGCCGGCGACCGTGGGGTTACAAAAATAGGGGAGACTCGAGAGAATCGCATCAAACCGATGGGTCGAAAGATAGGTGCTGACTGCATCCGGATGTCGTACATCCAGCAGGCACGGCGTCACCCGCTCCAACTTGAGACTGTCGACGAGATGGGTCGGCGCCTCCAAGGTCATGTCGCCGAGATGGACTTCGTACCGACCGGATTGATTAAGAAGGCAAGCGATGAGAGAGCCGATTTTTCCGGCCCCGAGCACCAGCACACGATTCATGATCGTGCATTATACTCCACCGTCATGTTCCGGCCACGTGGTTTGAAAAATATCGCAACGCTACGTCGTCAACTCGCGTCATGCGCATCGATGACATATTGGGGGGGGCTGGTCGGCTCCGGTGTGACATGACTGTATCGGCAGGGCGGAATATCCGCTTGCAACCGTCGTAAGAGCGTCGTCATTTTCATCGTACTCGGCACATCACAGATCCAGACGTGCATGCCGGATTCCAATTCGTCAAAGTGACGTTGCACCCGAAAGCTCGGCTGTTCCATGAAGTAAGCGGAGAGAAAGCCATTGATGGCCGTGACCACCCATGGATGATCCTTGATATACCGGTAGCTGAGCCGGAGTTCGGTAACGGTGATCTGTTCTTCAGACTCCATGGCTGCACTGTATCAATTCTTCCGTCAGGACTGCCACTGTTGAAATAGAGGAATTTCGAAGCACTGTTCTGAGAGGAAAGATCCGTTGGCTCGCGTGCGGAGGGTCGATAACCTTGAACCGTGGTGATTGAAACCAAAACAGGATGGACCCCCTTGATCTCGGTACCATCCAGGAGTAGGGTAATACTGTCACGTCGCTGCCGCCTCATTCTGGAGGTGGTGATCATGGTCCTCCGTGGAGCACAATCCCAACGGTCCGGACCTGCCGGGTGCGCGTTCCTCACCAGACGGGCCCTCACCTCATACTGTCTCACATTCGCACAAGGACAGGTTGATGCTGTCTGTCTACCGCAAAAGAAACCGGTGAGGCACAGACCTCTGAGGCGTTTCGACGGCGGAGATCCGTGCAAACACTTTCACAGAGGACTCGCGTCGTATGGCGCGAGAGGGTGATCTATGTCATGGGGATATTGGGGAATCGTCATCGGTCTCACAGCCATGGTGATCATGTTGATAGGGTGTATCCGCTTACTTTCCTTGGATGACCACAAGGAGGAGCAGACATCGAGGTTAAATGCCGGTGAATCGGGTGATCGAATTCCAGATCCGTCAGCGATCCGCAGGCGAGCTGCATGACGGTATGGTGTTGGCTCGATCCTTGTGGGTATGAGTGTGGGGGAATGTTCGGGTGAGACGGTGGGAGTGGGGAGGATGGGTGTGCGCACAACCCAATCGCGAGCGAGGGGAGGGAGTTATGGGACCGACAAAGGCGATCGTAAAAGGACATGCGCTCTACGAGGTCGTGGGGGGTCGGTTGATCAAAGATGGGTTCACCAACCGGCAGGATGTGGAAGTCTACGTGAACCATCATTATCTCGTCCTGCCGGTCGTCGATAGGCAAGGGCGACCATGGTTGCTCGATGGAAAGCCGATCTATTGTCTTCACGGAGCTCACTACGAAACGATCCACGATGAGCGGGTCCAACTTGTCCGATGTCCGGATTGCGGAGGTATGGGGATCCGCACCGACGAATTCGCCGTCGAATCGGACTGCATCCGCTGCACGGCCTGTGGACAGGAATTCGATGTCAGGCTGGAGATGATGGAGACCTAGGCTCAGGACTCATTCCTTGAGAGAGAAGATGACGGTGGCCGCGAGACAGATGGGGAAAAGAACGTGTGGGTGCAGCGGTCGTACCGCATCGCAATACGCCGCCAATCCTTCATCCGCTCGAACCGGATCTCGATTGTGTGCTGCTGTTGGTCGAGGGGTTTGCTGTCGCGGCGCTTCTTCTTACGGAAGGAGAGGCTGTTTCTCTTTAGCGCTTCGGCATTTGTCGTAGGAGGTAGGGCGGGCTTGATCAGGCCGCCCTGTTGCGTTTGAGCAGGTGGGCATGTCGGGCGAAGGGTGTGAACGGCCGTTCGGATTCACGGTTCAAGGGTGAGTCGTCTAGCCCAGGACCGGCCTGATCGCGCTGATGCTCGTTGTCATGACAGTAGAGACAGAGCAACTCCCAGTTGCTGCCGTCCGGAGGATTATTGTGATGGTTGTGGTCTTTGTGATGGATTGTGAGTTGACTCAGCTTCTTGCCGTCAAACTCCCGCCCGCAGTGGGCACAAATCCAGGGGAGTAATTTCAACGCGCGTGCTCGGTAGGGTGGCTCGTAGTGGCTCCGTACCATGCGACCCTCCTAAAGCAGTCGTAACGATATTCTACACCACGTTTCTACATCCCACCACTCGAAAGCGTACGGTTCTCCCGTTGTGTCAAGCGCCACGGCGTCGTAGGTGAATGCCTGTGGCGTCCCCAACCACGGATGCGAGGCTGAAGTCAGTCGATCGAAATTGTCATAGCCGAAGGTCTGGGGACCACGCCGATCGGTCAAGCTGTCCCGATTTCCGACGCCATTATAGGTGTAGGCGGCTTGGTTGATGGTCGGTCCACTGACGAGGATTTTTCTGACCAGCGCACATTCCCCATCAGCTCGCATGCCGGTATCATCCGATTACGCGTATGGCCCACCACCATCGAAGAAACACAAGACGCCCTTGCGCGACTGTTGGCCGAAGTTCCCGACGCCGAGCTGGCTCACGCACTCGTGATCATCGACCGCCACGCCATACGGGTCCGACGAGGCTCGTAATACGACGGATACATCTGCTGCCATATTTGGGGTCAGATCTTGTGTGGTGCATTCGGACGTTCTTGCGCGCTCACAAGGCGACTGATGGTCGAATAGTGCAAGTCTAGCACGCGACCGATGTCTGACAGGCTGTAGCCATGCTCCACGTGGGCTCTGCGGATCGTCTCATTGCGTTGAGTGCGGTTGGCACGGAACCGGACGGGAAATAACTGGCGCAAGGTCGGCCGGTCGGCAAACCGTTGCTGCCGGGGAATCTCTTTCATCGGCCGCTTCTCCTGAAGCCCCGGGCGGAGTTGTTCGACAAACCGGTCGCTCCCGAGCAACACCTGTCCTTGCACCTGCTCCCACGGGGACTCTTGTCCGATGCCCTCGGCTACAAACGCCCGATACTTCGTTTGGGCGGCTGACCGCTGGCGGCCAAACTGGGATAAGAGCCAGTCTACGGTGAGACACGCCGGTGCAGACGCCAGTCCTGCGGTCGCCCGATAGCTGGACCAGGGATAGGTGTCGGGCTGGCGGATGAGGCCAGCCCGCACCGGGTTGAGCACCACGTAGCGGCAGAGTTCCAACAGGTAGCCCTCTCGCTCCACCACAATCGCCTTAAACCGGCCTTGTAAGACGTGACCGACCCGACGGTGCCGCCGGTTGAAGACCTGGATATAGACGCCGTTGAGTTGGCGCATAGCCTTGGACAGATTGGCCTCGGGCGTTTCCACCACCAGGTGAAAGTGATTGTCCATCAGGCAGTAGGCGTGGAGCAACAAATGAAAGCGGGAGACGACGCGATCGAGCACGCCCAAGAACCGCTGCCGGTCGTCGTCATCCAGAAAGATATCTTGCCGGGCGTTGCCTCGCGCGGTGACGTGGTAGAGCGCGCCAGCATATTCGAGACGAAGGGGGCGAGCCATGCCTGACAGACTACCGAACTCTCCATGCATAAGACAAGATCTGACCCCATTACTGATTTTTCCGAGTCCGTCATAGCGATAGGTGGACCTGAAGGCTGCAGTGGGATTGCCTGCCACGAAGTCTTCCACCGTCGTCAGGCGGTTCTCGGCGTCATAGCTGTACTGGGTATAGGTGCCGGTGGCCAGCAAGGTCTTGCGGGTCAGATTGCCGTTATCGTCATACTGGTAGCTATGCGTCGCATCGGCGGTGAGTTGGTTGCCCGCATTGGTCACGTTCCCCGCCGTCGTCCGGTTCCCCACGGGGTCATAGGCGAAGGCCTGAGCCGTGCCGAGCAAGGGATGAGAGGCTGAGGTCAAGCGATCCAGATTGTCATACCCAAAATTCTGGATGCCTCTTCTGTCCGTCAACGATGTGCGATTGCCCACGCCGTTATAGGTGTAGGCGGCTTGATTGATGGTCGGCCCGGTGGCGCCGAGCTGGTGGAGAATCTGGGTGACCTGCGACGCGGGATCATATAGTAACCCCTTTGTCTGTTGTTCGCAGGTTTTGGACTGAGCCAGTGGGACGTGAGGCGACAGCGATGAGCGGACAGCAGTCATGAGAGAAGACTTTAGCAGTTCGAGTTGAATACGCAAGCGAGAAGGGGAAGGATGAACTCATTGGCTGTGATAGCTGGCAGATAGCTGTACAGCCGAGGGACATGTTCAGCGCACCTTCAAATAGGATTGCTGGAGAAGATCTTGGCTATCTAACATGCTGGATAAAAGTTGAGAGAGCCAGATAGATTACGATACAGAGAGCTAGAAAAAGTAACCAGCCGAATACCATGAAATGAGAAATCCAGACGCTGAGGTGCACCAACGATGGTATTCCTGAGTCAGAGAGAATTCTAACAAGACCAACCCAGATTGCTGCTGCCAAGAATAATGACAAAGCAATCACGGCACATTGGATCATCACTCGCACGTGAACTCCTTAGTTTCTATCGTTGCCCATCCTGAAATCTAACCCGAATGGTCGCAGTCCAGGATAAAGCCAAGGTTCAACTCCGCACTGCGAGTAGGCTGCTCTGTGATAGTCATCGATTACCGAATCTTTCAAGCAATCTGGGCAGATATTAGAGTTGGACTTGTCTTTTTGGGACAACTTGTCGTGATCGATCAGCATCCCCCTGATACAACTTATCTGACTTGCCGAAGCGCCCCACAGAAATGGGAGATATGCCGCGTTGCGACAGAGTGTAGATGCTTTGCAGTAGTACCTGCATTGGCCACCAGAAGTCGCGCATAACTGGTCATAGTACGTACATGCGGAGATGTCCACTTTACCGGATGGGTCAATTCGATTGACGGGATTATTCTGAACATATGGATAAAGATTTTTCCCTTGATCGCCACCAATAGGATCTTTTTGAATAAATCTACCGATTCGGGGTTCATAATATCTTGCTCTGTAATAGTACAAGCTTGTCTCACTATCACGTTCACGACCCGTGAAGACAAACGGGTTCTCAACCGAGCCCGTTTGGTTCACCACATTACCCCATACATCGTACGAATAGCTCTGGACCGTGGCTCCGCTGCCATCAGTAAGGTCTGATGCGCTGTTGAGACCATCATTGTGGTAGAAGAATGTGCTTCCACTGCGTGTGACAGCGAGAAGTTCATCTACACGCGGGCCATGCGTGTACCTGGCTTGAAGAGTATTGGCTCCATCGTATTCCAAGAGGATTTGGTCACGGTCGTACACGTAGCGGCGTGTTTGCCCGTTCGCGACCTTTTCGATCCGTCGTCCGAGCCCATCGTAGCGGTAGGTGCTTGTGAATGCCGCCGTGGGATTCCCCGCCACGAAGTCTTCGACCTTGGTCAGCCGGTTCTCGGCATCGTAGGTGTACTGGGTATAGTTCCCCGTGGCCAGCAACGTCTTGCGCGTCAGATTCCCATTGTCGTCGTATTGGTACGCATGCGTCGCATCGGCGGTGAGCTGATTGCCGGCGTTCGTGACATTGCCCGCCGTGGTGCGGTTGCCCACCGCGTCGTAGGCGAACGCCTGCGGCGTCCCTAACAAGGGATGCGATGCACTCGTCAGTCGGTCGAGATTGTCGTAGCCGAAATTCTGGATGCCACGCCGGTCCGTCAAGCTCTCCCGATTGCCCACGCCATTATAGGTGTAGGCCGCTTGGTTGATCGTGGGCCCACTGGCGCCGAGCTGATGGAGAATGTTCGTCACTTGCGACGCGGGATCATAGGTGAAGCCCATCGTAGGTTCAGGTGCTGGAGACGTTACTTTGCGATGGCGTATTTTCCTCAGAAGAACAATAAGTATCAAGGTGAAGTGGTATTCCAAAGTCCCCCAGTTTCTGTAAGAGCTCAGCTGAGAATGCTGGACCTCCATCAAAGCTCGACTTGAAATAACCACACCACAAAATCACATCGTATTTAGAACGATATTTACTGATTTTGCATTTCAAAGGCATTAAGACAGCCAGGAGAGATTCCAGCGCATCTCCTATCTCTTCCCATTCTTTTCCAGCTTCTACTTCATATCCCCACATCGATTCAGTATATTTTGATAATCGGCTCCTTGCCTCCCCCCGCTGGCGAGTATTCGTTGGAGATAAGCCCAAATCTTCGGAGATCGCATATAGGTCAAGATCTTCTTTCTGGGTCAATATTCTAAATTCTGCCGTATAGGTATCCACTCCACCTCCTTTTTCAGGCCTAGGGCATAGGGATTGGTCTAGGGAACGTCACTGGCGGAACAGGGAAAGGGCCTGTCTTTGGATTTGGATAGTTCTTCTGCATCCACTCATTGAAATTATTCCAAGCGTCTCTTAACTTCTCCGTAAAGGTCCGATCATCCGGGCACTCCTCCTTCTTCCCCCAACACTTTCCACCTTTTGGAGCCCCGCGACTTATCCACTCGTCATACGCTTCTGCGATCTCTTCCTTGGATCGCACTCGAGGACCTCCTTTTTGTTTCCAGCACTGGTGAAACCACCGTTGGAAGTCCCTGTCATTGTAGCCATACCAGGGATCTGATCTTGTTAGGCCAGATGGATCATCAAAATTAACCGGATTACCCCCGACATATGTGTAGAGGTTGGCATCACCTCCGCTAAATCCGATCGGATCTTGCTGCAGGAACC
>NIUT01000154.1 GCA_002254365.1 Nitrospira sp. UW-LDO-01 | reverse complement strand
CTCCCTAACCGCCAGACAATACCCCGGTGACGTCGCGCCCACTCGACTGTCTCCAGCGAGCCTCCCCGTGGCAACGCTTCCCAAAACTGCCTGGTGTAACCAGAAAGAGCTAGTGGTGTCACATCCTGTCCCATTACCAAACTACCTGAGACTTCGGCAGTTTCGGCAAACCAATATGGTATTGCTTCGGTCGTTCGATCCGAAAACTTGATCGAAGTGATCACGAGGGCGGGGATAGGCGACGATAGCGTCGCCGGGAAGGACGACTGGCGCGAAACAGTTGGACGCGGCTCTGTGCGGTCCTCTCAATAGGGGAGCTCAGGTACCTCAACACTTGGTCACGAATGGGAAAAAGAAGCCTTTGACTCGTGAAAGAACTTCTTCGGCCGTGAACGATTTTGCCAGAGCATATTAGGCACCGAAAGCCCTTGCCGTCTGGCACGTATCAATGTCATCGATTAAATTGTGGCAGAGCACGAGGGTCTTCAGAGATGGGATATGCGCCCGCAGGTCGATGATGATTCGATCCCATTTACGTTGGGGAAATCGAGATCCAACATGACCAGCACCAGCTGACCACGCTCGATACGCGCCAACGCCTGATATCCGTCGCTGGCGTCTCCAACAGGAGAACCCTTCGCCTCCGGGATGTGGCGCATCCATACCCGAAGCTGCTGATCAGATTCGGCGCTCAATAGGTGCGATAGGGCTCCTTACCATTTTCCATGAAACACAGACCGGTGGCCGCCCGACTTGAGATCTTCCATATAGAGGGCTGCGGCTTGTGCCCGCCGCGCGATCTGCAACTTTTTGAACATATTCGACATATAATTCTTCACCGTCTTCGGAGACAAGGCGAGTTCCATCGCGATTTGCTGGTTCGTTTTCCCGTCCGCCACCAGCGGCATCATGCGCCGCTCCTGTGGAGACAGCTCCTGAAGCCTTGATTCCTTCGGGCTGTCTGCGGCCTTCCTCGGAGGGGTGACGGTCCGAGCGACCTTTTCCCAAGAGACACATGGTTCGCACTTGACCATGAGGCGGATCACACGAAGCAATTCGAGACGGCTCATCTCTTCGATCTCATGGCCGCACGCACCAAGGTCAGCCACGCGATTGCACCTCGAGGATGTGCAAGGCATCGCTATCACGACGAGTCGTATCCCGGAATCAGCATCGCGCAACAGGCGGCTGCGTGTGTCGTCGGACTCGCCAGGAGAGTGTGGCTGAATCAGCACCACATCCGGCTTGACCCTGGGGACTTGAGATATCGCGCCGGCCCGGCGACGGGATTCCCCCAGGACCACAATGTCTTTTTCCTCCTCAGGCATCGCTCCCACACCCAGCCTGACGAGATCATGACCGTGGGCAGTTAGAACTCGAATCGGACACGATGGGCAAGGATGATCCCTCCCGGTCTTGCGCGGCTCTACCCCCAATCTGCCGGCCTGAGAATTACGTGATTTACCACGCATCAAGAAAACCCGTTCCCCCCATCCTGTCCGGTTCAACCACCACTTGAGGTGTCTTCCACTCTGCTGACCACTCACTCGAACCCGCTGACGGACACAAAATAGTGAAGGTTGTGATCTGATCTCGAGAGTTATGTTACCTGCCGGATACGACGTCGCATGCTAGTGATGGGTTCAGACATTACTTCGCAAGATGCCGAGCAATGGCATACCGGATGAGATCAGCCGTCGTCTCTAATTGCAACTTTTGGAGCAAGCGGGATCGATAGGTACTGACGGTTTTGACGCTGAGCTTCAACCGTGTGGCGACCTGAGAAACAGTTCGTCCCTTTGCCAACCACGAGAGGACCTCCAGCTCACGAGACGAGAGCTGAAGGTTGGGGAGCATAGCAGGAAGGGGCCGCCCGTTTGCGTCGATGGATCCATTCATGTCCTTAGAGATGTATCGGCCACCGGAGCAGACTGTTCGGATCGCCTTCTGGAGTTCTTCGGGCGCAGACTCTTTTGTCAGGTATGCCGATACTCCATGTTGGAACGCTAGTCTCAGATACTGCGGATCGCTGTGGATGGTTAGGACCACGCAGGCGATCTTCGTGCGTGCCTTCTTGAGTTGCTTCAGCAGGGTCAGACCACTGTGGTCCGGAAGCTCGATATCGAGAATCACCACCTCGATCGGCTGGGCACGCGTGATTCGCAAGGCCTCATCGGCAGTCGCAGCCTCACGAATGGTGGAAGATGGATAGTGGCGCTCAATCACTTGCCTGACGGCGAGACGAAGCAAGGGGTGGTCATCGACAAGGAGAATATGCATGCGTGTTCTTGATCACCACGTTATGGCCAGTGGACTCTCATCGGTCAGCATACAGCCAGATTACAGGGGGGATATATCAGACCGGAGCCTATCGGTATGTCCGTAGCCGTCCTACAGCGTCATCAGACCGTCTCCATGGGGTGCTGGCGGGCATTCCTACGATCATGGGGCGAGGACTTGACGAATATCGTACGAAAGCATGCCGCTGCAGTGGCGTGGTGACTAGGTCCTCAGATGATGCTCATTCCCGTAATGGATGAGTTCGACCGTCGTGCGGAGATCAAGCTTGCTGAGATGTCTGGTGCGGTAGGTGCTGACGATCTTGCCGCTGAGGGCGATCTCGTTGGCGATGCCCGAGACGGTCTTTCCCTGTCCCTGCAGCCACAGGACCTCCATCTCTCGGTCAGAGAGAAACTCATGCGGCGCCGCCGGATGGGTGCTGTCTAGATGCGGGGCAACCAGGTCGCCAGCGTACCTGGAATGTACCGCCGGACCGCCAGGACCTCTTTCACAGCCATCAGGAGTTCGGAAGACGCTTGGTCATTGGTCAGGTACCCAGAAGGCCCAGGCCTTCAAGACGTGCAAGGCAAATTCACGCTCTAGGTATTGGAACTAGGAGCGTCGGCCTCAACAGGTCGACCTCTTTCAACACTTCCAAGCCATGCCTGTCCGGCCGTGCAACATCGAGAATGAGGAGATCCCAGGCTTCACGGCGGACAGCTGATACGGCACCAGCGGCAGTCCCTGCTTCTTCAATGGGTGAACAGCATCCTTCTTCACGCGGCCGATCTCGGATGCCACGGCGGATAATCAGACAGTGGCAACTAGTTCCCACTCCGGCGCCTCTTTCTGCTTGTGGCAGACTTCGGCCGCCGGGCCTGAGCGACAGGCCCACGACGAGTCGCAGGGAGATTGAGGGGAACCTGGATGGTGACCATCGTACCGCCTCGCAGCTTGGAATGTATTTCAACCTTCCCCCCCAGCAGCTCAGCCCGTTCCTCTACGCCTTTGAGACCGAACTGCTTTGTGGTTTTCACGCGCCGGATGTTGAATCCTCGGCCATTATCCACGACCCTCAACGTTATCCAGTCGCCAGTACGGCCCAACGTGACTGTGGCCATGGTCGCCTTGGCATGGCGTACCACATTGGTCAGCAACTCTTGCGTCATGCGGTAAATCGCACTTTCAACTTCCACCCCACAACGAGCCTGGAAAGTAATTGGATCCGCTACGACTCGACAGCACAGGCCTGACCGCTCCTGGATGTCCGTTGCCAGACTTTCCAGGGCCGGCACCAGCCCCAACTCATCCAACAGCGATGGCCGGAGGCCCGATACCATTTCCCTGAGAGAGGCAAAGAGCCGATCGACCATGCCAAGCGTACGCATTATCTTCCGGCGTGACGCCGTAATCGAGCCTCCGCGAGGCTTGACGACCGTTCCGGCCAGATCCATCAGATCGAACTTCAGCCCGGTCAGCACCTGCCCGAATTCATCATGCAGCTCACGTGAGAGCCGGCTCCGTTCTCGCTCTTCGGCAAGCTGCACTTCCCGGCTGAGCGCTTGAAGGTGTTGGAAGGAGTCCCGAAGCGCTTCTTCTGCTCGCTTCCGATCGGTGACATCTTCATGTGCAATGACACAGCCCCCTCGATCGCTCAGCGGCGTGACCCTCATGTTGAACCACTGTCGATGTCCTGGCCATGCACAGAGATATTCCGTTTCGAACACCTGCTTTCTCCCGGCTAAGACATCGAGAATCCCCGCCAACGTCCATCGCACCTCGGGACTGTTGTCCGCTGCGTGCTCGCAGACCGTCACATAGTTGGCACCGAGGCTGATCTGCGCCAGTCCCAACGGATCATTGCGCATCACCGCCTTCTCCCAGACCCGATTGACCGCGACAATCTCGCCGGCGGCGTCGAGTACCGCCACATGGGCAGACAGTGAGTCCAAGATCTCTCTATTGAAGGCTTCGCTGGCCCGCAACGCCTCTGTTCGCTCCGCAACCCGCTGCTCCAGGACTTCATGCATCCGATGCCGCTCCGTCACATCGGTGACCAGTGCGAAGAAGCTCGTGGGCCGACCGGCATCATCCCGCAGCACCGACACAAACTTATGTACCCACACCTCATGCCCGTCTTTATGACAATAGCGATTCTCGATCTCGAACCAGGACAACTCCTTTGAAAGCACCTGTTCAACCTCGACCATGTTCCTGGCCAGGTCGTCCGGATGCACCAGCTTTGGAACCGTCAACCCCCGCAACTCCTCTTCAGAGTACCCAAGAAACGAACAATACGCGGGATTACAGCGCAGGAACCGGCCCTCAAGATCAGTGATGGCAATGCCGATGCCGGCATGCAGGAAAATATTCCGAAAACGCTCCTCGCTCTCGCGTAACGCGCTCTCCATCCCGTTACGCTCGGTGATGTCACGGGAGATACCGAACATCCCTATCACACAACCTTGGTCGTCCAAGAAAGGCCTTTTGATCGAAAAGAATGTTCTCTGCCCCTATCCGCAGTGGTTGCGCTATCCTCATGCGTCATGGTCGCCCCGCTGGTAATGACCTTTCGATCTGCCGCCATCATAGCCTGAGTATCAGCCGCTGAAAAGACGACCCGATCATCATGACCGACTACCTCCTCTTGAACGGTCCCAACACACCGGCCCGCCGCATGATTGAAGAGCAGTTATCGTCCTTCGATATCCTTGACAAATACGGTATCAAAGGTCCCATCAAGAATCGCCTGTAATCGCGGCCGGCTTTCCTCACCTTCCTGGGTCCGCCGGGAAACTTTTTGCTCAAGAGTGGCATTGAATGTGGTGAGATTCTGTTCGGCCCGCCTCCGTTCAGTGATGTCCGGCTCTACAGCGATGTGAAACGTCGGCTGCTTCCTGACTTGCCAGAGAGGAGCCACGGTCAAATCGACCCCTACAGCCGAACCATCTGATCGGCTGTACCGCTTCTCCATGGTGAAGTTGCGGAGCGGATACATCCGGCTTTCAACTCCTCCATGTTGTCGAGATTGGCTTGCAAATCATCCGAATGAGTGACGGCCATGAAGGTCGTGGCAGTCATATCATCACACAACAAAGCAAGGATGTCACAGTCCCGGTGATTGACGCGGAGAAAGCGACCGGTAGCGGTTTCAATCAAGGCAATTCCGACGGCCGCCTGTTCGAAGATAGCGTACAACAGTTGTTCAAATTGGATGTCTGCCAGACCGTCACATAGGCGGCTCGGACCCGCGCACTCAGGGACGGCTTCAACGCAAGAAGGGCGCAGCCCAACAGCGGCATCCCAATACAGGGGCTCCGCTCAGGGACAGCGATACGTGGTCATGAATGGGCAAGGAGGGTATCGACATGATTCAGAAACGTCGCTGCATCGAAGGGTTTGGCCAAGACATCACAAGCGCCGAATACTTTTGCTACCATACAAGCATCGAACGCTGGAAGCGGATTTCCCGAAATCGCCAGTACCTTGAGAGGTCTCGCACTTGTCCGCAGGTGCAAGATGATTTCCAGACCTTCCACGTTGGGCATGAAGAGGTCCAGCACAACGAGCGCGGGCTCGGCACGCTCTAAGTAGGTCAATGCCGCGTACCCATCACCGGCTTCTTCGATCGTGTGGCCCTTGGCCTCAAGGAGCTGTCGCAACCACAGCCGAACTTGCTGGTCGTCATCCACGACTAGAATCGTCGGCATAGTACACTCCCCTCTTACGCAGGAATCCTGCTCGCCATCAAGCTTATACCGTTGCCGGGCTCTTATAGTAGAGCGCCACGGCTTGGGTCCGGCGCTCGATCGCCAGCTTGGCGAACATATTGGCCACATAATTCTTGATTGTCTTGTCCGAGAGCGCCAGCTTCACCGCAATTTCTTTGTTGGTATATCCTTCGGCGATGAGCGGGATGATACGTCGTTCCTGCGGCGACAGGCTATGAAGCTCCTTCGGAAGGAAGACGTCCTCCTGCTGTTGCCTGAGCAACCCAAACGTCTTCTCAACCGCCTCCGGATCGAGATAGGAGTCCCCTCGCGCGACGGCACGAACCGATTTGATCAGTTCTTCACGACCGATATTCCCCAGTATGATTCCCTGTGCTCCCGCTTCGACGGCATGGCGAAAGAGGGCGGCGTCATTGTCCTTGACCAAGACGATGATTCGTACACCAGAAAGGGAGCGGAATAGTTGTTTATACGCTTCAACATCCGTACAGCCGGGTAGCCCATACGTCAGCAGCGTGACGTCCGGCTTTGTTCGCCTGGCCTCGGTGAACAGATCGTCCACATTGTCGGTTTCACCCACGACCGTAAGGTCTCGCTCACTCTCGAGCAGAGCACGGATGCCGGCTCTGACAACTTGGTGACCATCCGCAATAACAATACGGATCGGATGGGGGGAATGTCCGGTAATCCTCGAGGCGTCCTGAGCACACCCCTCCTCATTCAGTTGCTTTCGTCTATGCTGGGCCTTCCGTGTCATCCCAAGTGTCCCCCTGAATAACAACCACCGCAGAAATTCAATTCTTGTCTTGATGCTAGCAGAGACTACCGAGCTTAGGCATCGGAAGGACCTCCATTTTGATGTAAGCATTTATCCTACACGTGATTTGGGAAGTGCCTGAGGCCTGGAACGGGTCCATCCTCACCCGACGTCCGAACAGGATGGTCCGTATGGCGTCGGACGGTTCCCCGGCAATCGCTCCTTTGGTGAGATAATCGGAACCCCCATGGACGCTCGCGATGCAGAGGACGGTCGGCGACGATCACCGCCCTGTTCGCCGGCTACAGATCGATGTCCCTGGTGAGTGTTGGAAGTGATCCGAAAACGATCCAGGAGGGAGGGGTTGAGGGTTAGGTCGTTAAGTGGTGTTCGATCGCATAGCGGACAAGGTCCGCAGTCGTGCGTAAGTACAACTTTTCCAGTAACCGACCTCGATAGGTACTGACAGTTTTGACGCTCAGGGCCATGTCGTTGGCAATCGCCGAGACGGTCTTACCCTGGCCGAGCAACCGCAGCACTTCCATCTCCCGGTCGGACAGCCGTGCGTGCTGGGAGATAGGTTGTCCTGTTTCAAGATAGTCCGCTAATTGGTTCGCCAAAGAAGCCGTGACATATCGCTGGCCTTCCAGAACGGCTTTTACGGCCGTGAGGATATCGGATGGCGCACGGTCTTTCGTCAGATAACCCGATGCGCCGGCCTTGATAGCCCGCAGGGCGAATTCGCGTTCAGGATAGAGACTCAACATGAGGACAGGGACAGTCGGACGAAGCAGTTTGATCTCTTTCAATACCGCCAGACCATGCTTGTCCGGAAGCGCCATATCGAGCACAATCAAGTCCCACGGTTCTCGTCGAACAGCCTCCAGAGCGGCTTCGGCAGAGGCCGATTCGACCACAGTCTGGCAGAGTCCTTCTTCGACCAGCAGGCCCTTAATCCCCTTGCGGATGAGCGGATGGTCGTCGACGATCAAACATTTACGCGGTCTTCCCATGTCGGCCCTTTCTCGACTTTGTCCCCGTGGCCAGAAGATCGGATCGAACCGGAGGCTTCGACCGAGACTCCACGGGAATGGTGACGGCCACGGTGGTTCCCTTCCGGCGAACCGATCGCAGCTCGACTCGGCCTCCAAGTAGTTCAGCTCGTTCACTGATACCACGTAGCCCATAACCCCCTTTAAAGGTGGAGAGTTTCCCGCCCTGTCCGTTATCCTGAACCGTCAACGTCAGGTCTCCTTCGGCGTAACGCAGGACGATGGTTGCGCTCGTCGCCTCTGCGTGGCGTACGATGTTCGTAATCAATTCCTGCGCGATCCGAAAGAGCGTCCCCTCCAGCTCGCGTCCGATTATGACGGCGACGTGGTTGAGCTCAACCGCCACTCGACAATCGAGTCCGGAAGCTTCTCGCGTGTCCTCGGCCATCGATTCGAGAGCGGCCGCCAGTCCGAGCTCGTCTAATACGGCAGGCCGTAGTCCGCGAACCAACTCACGGAGAGCCAGAAACAGCCGCTCAACCGCCGTCGTCGCAACCGTCAGATTCCGTTTCAACACCGATCCCTTGAATCCTGAGTGTTTCTTAAGTTCCCCCCCTGCACGAGCCAGACTGAGCCGGAGCGCACTCAGGAGTTGGCCGAATTCATCGTGCAGCTCACGCGACAAACGACGGCGCTCCTTCTCTTCCGCCCTCTGAAGCTCCCGCCCCAACCTCTGCAACCTGGCATACGCTCGTTCCAAAGTCCCGTAGGCCTTCTTCGCTGTCGTGACATCGATCATCGCCCCGATCACACGTACCGGCTTGCCTTGCGCGTCGCGGACGACTTGCCCCTTATCCAAAAAGATGCCATAGGAACCGTCGGCTAAGAGAAACCGGTATTCGTCGAAGAAGGCTGTTTCTCCGGATCTCAAACACTCGTCCACATGATGCAGCACTCGACGGCTGTCTCCGGGATGCAAACGGGAGCGCCACGCCTCAATGCTCGGTTCCTTGGCCGGATTGTGGCCGAATTTCTCCCGAGCATTGGGCGACCACCAGTGCGCATTGGTGATCAAATCCCAATCCCACAAGACGTCGTTCGTCACCTCCGCCACGAGTCGAAATCGCTCTTCACTCAGCCTCAACTTTTCCTCGTTGCGCTTGCGATCGGTGATATCCAACGCATAGGCGACACGCGAGACGGGATCTCCTGCGGCATTCTTGATCATGGTAACTTCCATGAGCACCGGAAAAGTCGTGCCGTCCTTGCGCTGATGCACCGACTCGTAGACCAGGTGACCGGATCGGTCGATCTCGGAGATTCGACGCTTCATCTCCTCTCGTACCTCTGGCGCATATATAGGAAGGATCGGCTTGCCGACCAGTTCGTCGACGCGATAGCCGCGCTGCCCGGCGAAGGCTTCATTCACGGCCATCAAGACATTGTCCGCAACGCGGCCGTACGCCAAACCGAATTGCGCATGCCGGAAGACCTGATCCCAACGGAGCGCCGATTCCTGTTCCTCGATTTGCTCGTCGATATCCGTATCCACCCCGGTCATTCGGAGAGGGTTCCCTTCGGCATCCCTCTCAACGACCTGGCTTCGACCACGGTTCCATCGATAGGTCCCGTCCTTTTTCCGAAGACGATTGACACACTCGTATATCGGACGTGTTCCCGTGAAATGGGCCTGAATCAACTTCTTCATGCGCGGAAGGTCCTCTGAGTGAACAAGTCGCTCCCACGAGGAAATATGCGGAGGAACATCCTCTCGGCTATATCCGAGACCCGCAAGCCACGCATCATCGAACCAGATTTCCCCGGTCACAATATTCCAATTCCAGGTGCCGGATTTCGTCGCCGTCAACGTACGTTGAAGACTGGTCTCGGTTGCGCGCAGCGCATCGTCCCTCCTCGTACTCTCGATGGCGATCCCGAGCAGGTGGCTCGACGTCTTCAGCAAATCGAGTTCGAAGGCCGTCGGTCCTCGGCTTTCGGGATAGTACATGGCATAGGTCCCGAGCACGTCATCATGCGAGTCGGGAATCGGCATCGAGGTACAGGCCTTGAATCCATGGGAAAGGACAAGCTCCCGCGCTTCCGTCCATGGCGCCCACAGTGGGTCACTCGCTATATCGGTCACGATCACGGGCTCCTTCCGGTAGGCAGCGGTGCCGCAGGATCCGACCGTCGGGCCAATGGGCACACCTTCTACGGCGCGGCAAATAGCCTCCGGCATTGTAGACGCGACACCGTGCCTCAAGGTCTGTGTGG
Organism: Nitrospira sp. UW-LDO-01; assembly: GCA_002254365.1. GTDB lineage: Bacteria > Nitrospirota > Nitrospiria > Nitrospirales > Nitrospiraceae > Nitrospira_D. Next base: position 4,498 of record NIUT01000154.1, on the reverse strand, counting down.
CACGATCGACAAGAAGGACGGTACAAACGCCCCCGTTGGACAACGCCTCAATCGATCGGATAAGCGTATTCATGATTTCGCTCAGGGGATCGTTCTTCGAGATCATCTCGAGGACCTGCCGCTGCGCCATATTGAGCGCATCAGCCTGTTTCCGTTCCGTAACGTCGATGGCCGTGCCGATCCGGGCCGGTTGGCCATCAAACTCGATAGACGCGGCGGTGAAATCCAACCACCGAATCGCCTTGTCCTTGCGGATGATGGGAAATTCCAGATGGTTATTAATGCCGTCACCTGCCTCCAGAGCTTTCAGCCCGGTCTTTAGAGCCTCGTGGAAATCGGAATGCACGAGATCCCACAGGGTCAGAGACTGTAATTCCTCTAATGAGTAGCCGGTGATGGCAACGGCGGCTGGATTGGCATAGCGAAAACGCTCGCCGCTGTAGATATACAGCCCTGCGCTTGTGCAGTCGCTCAACCGCTCAAACTTTGCCTGGTTGGCACGTAACGCCTGTTCCGCCTTGAGCCGTGCTCCGACCGCCGTCAGCAGCTCCTTGTAACGACCGTTTAAGTTGAGATGGCTCATCACCTGGTGACTCAGCACACGTAGGGCATCGAGTTGCTCTGGCGAAAGATTCCGCGGCTCACGATCGATGACCCCTAAGGTACCGATGTGAAGCCCCTCCGGCGTCGTAAGTGGGGCGCCGCAGTAGAATCGGATATGCGGGTCTCCGGTGACCAGCGGATTATCGGTGAACCGATCGTCAACCGACGCATCCGGAACGACGAACAACGCATCGCTTAGGATTGTATGTGCGCAAAAGGTGATGATGCGTGAGGTCTGTGGCTCGGTGAGCCCGATCTTGGACTTGAACCAGTGACGGTCGGCGTCGACGAGACTGATGACTGCGAAGGGGGCATGACAGATGTACGCGGCGAGCTGGACGAGGTCATCGAGTGCCTTGTCCGGCACCGTATCACGCACCTCATACCGATAAAGTTCGACAAGCCTTTCGGCTTCTTGAGGAGGACACATCGCGGATTTCAGCTCTCCGCCCACAGCCAATTTAGCGACTCCCACACTATAGCGGAATAATCATGCCTAATACCGAACTAAATATACCTAATAGCGGAACAATTATACCTGGGGAAGGCCTGACTTATTCAGGGTTTTCAGCAGACGCCAGTCGAACCTCCAATGCTGCCTTCTTTCATACCTCGAAGAAGATCGGTTTTCTGTGCCGAGGACGTTCGTCCGGATTGTTGCCGTCCAGCTTTGTATGCCCGTGCTATGTCCGCAATTATCATACCGCGATGCATCTGTGAGAGATGCATGAGCTTCCAAGAATTTCGTGGTTACCGCTCAGCGAGGAACCCCACAATGCGCCTCTCATGGGTTGGCAAGAGCTCAGTGTCTTTTCGCGTGAATGCGGAGTTCAGGTAAAATGCAGCGGCTCTCTTCCTGTGTCTACATGAATAGACTAGGTGGATTGTTTCGACTTCGTGAATCTAATTGGATACTGAATCTTAGTGGATACAGTCCCGGCTCGGAAGGCGGTTCGGTATACCATCGGAGTTGCCCATGCCCCTACGGCTGAAGCGTTTAGCCCTCAACGACGTCATGGCACTATCTTGGGTGGGAAGGCCGAGCGAACGCTGCTAGAGAAGGTCTGATTTATTCCCCGTAGGTGATGCATGATGAGGAATGTGGCACTGAACGGGAGACACGCGCCTGCACCAACAGACCTGTGCAGAAGTCCTATTCGAACAGTCTCGCAAGCTCATTCGCCGCGAGCCGTTTCTCAACGAGGCGAATCGTGCTCTCTGCCGTATGTTGAGCCTCTGAGCGAGGCGAGAACGCCGCTGGTGGACTTTGTCAACAACCTGCTAATGAGTTGCGACATCAGCGGGACGCCTGGGGAGTGTGGTGACTCAGGTCCAAGCGGGAGCGAGGCTGCCGTTTGCATCTCGCCAATGCGGCATCCAGGCAAGCGCCACGAGTTTGACGGCAATGTTGGCCTTGGTCGGCTTGATAGAGATGGTTTCAAGCTTTTCATTCAGCGGATCCGTCGCCGCTACCAGGGCATCGCTCTCGGATTTGAATTGCGCTTCGAGATCGACGAGCTGCTGCTGAAGTGCCGCCACATTTTCCTCGGCGACTCCAACATCTGTTGACTCTTTCATCACCCGGCCAGCACTGCGAATGGCCGTCGTGGCCCGACCGATGTTTGAAGCGCTGATCGTCTTCCTCCCCATGAACGCACCAAGAATGGAGGCACCGACGGAAATAGCGGCTTGCATTTGACTGGAACGAGACTCGGCTTGCTGTTTTTCCTTCTGTAATTCAGCCCGCCTGATACGATCTTGTAAGGTTGCAATCTTTGGGGCGTACTTTTGACGTAGCGAGTCGGCCGCCTTGTCCCGTTGTTCCCGGCCGGTCTGTTGTAACCGGACACGGAAATCCCGTTCGGACTCCCCCGGTTTCGATACATCCTTGGTGCTGGGACTCCGCAATAACTCTACTTTTTGCGTCCTAAACAACCAGCCGTTGAACTCCTTGTTCCAGTCGGCATAACTCCTGGCTTTGCCGCCACTCGGCGGGAGCGAAAGAAACTGGGCTCCCTCTTCTGGATCTCGTTCAAGATCAGCCACGGCTAATTCAGCGTTAGTCGCATGGTCCCAATCAATGGCAATGGCACTTTCAGTAATGGGCACCAGCACCGTTACATTCTCCGTCGTATCGACGCCACTCCTTGTATCCGAAAAACGGATCTGAGATGCACCAAGAAGCATCGGCACATAGGTCAACTCGCTTCCCTCTGGCTTAGTGCTGCGAAGTGGGACAAAATGTTGTGGGACTCCCGGAGGCAATAAAGGCCGACCTTGTTGCAATGGTTGATTCCCAAAAGACTCCTGCTCAGCTTCCCCTTGTTGAGCATCAAGGCTCTCACCCATCTGGTGTTTGAGCGGATCCATCAACATCTTGATCTGAGTTCGCGTAAGGGGGCCACGAAGATAAGAAAGGCACCAACGTGTTTCAAACACCACTGGTTCATCCTCATGCACGTTATTCATGAGAAATATCCGGCTACCCAATCCAGCAAGAATTTGTTCCATTCTTGCCTTGTCAAATTTCTTCCCTGAACTCGATGACGCCCCTTCTAACCCCTCCATGACTCTTGCCTTGTCCCGTTCAGTCTGCAACCGTCCGATGAACCAGGTGCCGGTGTTGGCCAGCCCCTTGTAATCAAGATCAACAGGGTTCTGAGTCGCCAGCACAACCCCAAGCCCAAACGCTCGCGCCTGTTTTAGCAAAGTCATCAATGGCAGTTTAGAGGGAGGATTGGCCACAGGCGGGAAGTAGCCAAAAATTTCGTCCATATAGAGAATCGCTCGTAAACTTGTGGTCCCAGATTGTCGTCTCATCCATGCTAATGTCTGAGTAAGCAAGAGGGTAACGAAGAACATGCGCTCAGCATCATTCAAGTGGGCAATCGAAATGATTGAATGCTTTGGTTTGCCAGTGGCTGTATGAAGCAATGAATCAATATCTAATGAAACCCCTTGCTTCCAAATTTGAAATGCTGGTGCCGCTATTAAGTTATTCAAACGTTTTGCTAACGAGAAGCGCCCCTTATAAGGGTCATCTTTCCGGCTTGGATCTTCGCTGGGGTAGAACGACTCTATGTCTAACGCCCCCATGCGTTCAAAAGGTGGCGTTTGTATCTGCTGAATTAATGTAGTGAGATTGAAGCTCTGCCCCTTTTTCCATGCCGCTTCCAATATTGAAGAAAGCAGAATATGTGGAGGACTTTTAAGAGGGTCTACAGAAAGTCCTATCAGTCCCAGGAGACTTGTTACTGTTGCACTAACCTGTTCCCTCAATAGCTCAATGTCATCCAACACTTCTTGGGGAGGAGCAGAAAATGCTTTGAGAATCGAGATCGGTATCCCGGCGTTGCTACCGGGAGTGTAGATTGCGAAGTCGGCGGTATCGCGGAGCCGCTGAATCCTGGCGCCGTCCTGTTGCCAACTAGCGAGGCCTTTGGCCCACAACTCTGCTTGAGCCTGAGCATAGTCGGCAGGGGTTAGCCCCTTCTTGCGCGCATCGTCTTCGTTGATCCAAGGCTGGAAGTCTTCACCCTTCAAGCCGGGAAACGTCAGCATTAAATTGCCGAGATCACCCTTGGGGTCGATGATGATCGCGGGAATATTGTCGATCGCCGCCTCTTCCAGCAAGGCCAGACAGAGTCCCGTCTTCCCACTACCGGTCATGCCGACGCAGACCGCATGCGTGACGAGGTCTTTTGAATCGTAGAGCAACCATCCCGGCTTGGCCTGTTTAGCGGCGAGATCATATGGCCGCCCCATGTAAAAGACACCGAGCTTTTCAAAATCTTCTGACGTCGGCATGGTTGTCACTGCAGGTGGTATGGATTTCTTGGTTTCTTTTTCAGTCTTGGCTCCAACCTCTGTTTTCTTTGCCTTCGGCATACCACTG
>NIUT01000153.1 GCA_002254365.1 Nitrospira sp. UW-LDO-01 | reverse complement strand
GACGTTGATGGAGCCGATCGTCACTTCGACCATGTTATCGGGCACGGGGTCGCGGGCCGAGGTCTGGCGATGTTGGTCGAAATCCTGGAGCGCCGCCGGAGCCTCCGCCGATTGGGCCTGTCCCAGCCGAACAAACGAGGGTGATCCGACGGAATCGAGCCGCTCCTCACCTTCCTGATGACTTTCCCGGCTCTCCGCCCTTTGAGGCACTTGCACGTCCCGATGCACGAACGGCGAGTCTGATCGCTGAGGTCGTACCGACCCCGGTTCCGCTCCCACCCCTGCATGATCCTCGCCGGAGGCAACCCAACGCAGCGCAGCTTGAACCACGGCAGACCTCGCAGGCAACGGTTCCTCTTCGTGAACACGGCTCGGCATATTCACACCGGATGAAGCCTCGTCATGCGCGCGCCTTTCCGCCACCACGAAACCGGACGAGTCGGCCTCCTGCACTTGAATCATGGGCGCGATGGCAGCAGGTCTTGCCTTCTCAATCACTGAAGGCATGGGCGCAACCTCAACGCGAGGCCTCGCCGCTCCCTCCCCAGCCTCAAGGCTGGGTTGACGCTGGGCAGGAATCAGCGGGTCGGTCTTGTCCTCCGAAGCGTCGGGGTGCGCCATGCTCACGTGCTCGTCGACTTCCACAATTCCGTAATCCGCCGGAGACGCGGGGTCTTGCGGCGGAATGCCCGGCCGCAATGCGGCGCCCCTCTCGAGGAACAACCCGCTGGATTGCATCAACGAGCCGAAATAGTCGCTCATCGTTCGCTCTCGATCATGGTCAGGTAGTGCGTGCGCCTGTGCGGCGGGATGGCGAGCACCTCGGCTTCGGTCCAGCCGTAGTGCGACGCCAGCCTATGAACTTCCCGGACCAGCGCGCGCTGCTTCCGCCTCAGTTTGTCAAGCACGATGTCTTCGAGATCGACTCTGACCTCATTGGTCGCCCCGCACGCCGGACAGATGCACGATACTGTGAAGGCCACCAATGGATCTTGGGCCGACAGGGCCTCGGCCAGGGCGAGCTCGTCTTCATGGCTCGCATGTCCCTCGACCACAAGGCTCCCGAGCATGGCTTCGATGGCGGCGCGGCGGGATGGCGGCCGAAGATTTCTCCACTCGCTCAAGTCTCGTCCGTTCGGACGCCGCAGCACTATGGAGAGCTCGTCTTTCAACCGGACTTGGACCGTATCCCCTTGGGGAACGCTGTCACTCAGTGCCGCAATCGGCAATTCAAATTCGAACCGTTCCATGCACTCTGGTTGCCGGCAACGGGCCAACAACCTGAGATGATCGATTGACTCGGTCGACGCCAGCAGTCGCAAGAGCGCCACGATACGAACAGCCACCGCCTGCGACCACCAAAACTCGGGTTCCCGAGGGGAACCGCAGGAAGCGAGAAGCATGGTCACCAGCGCAGGACGGTCCTTTGTCGTGAAATCGATGTCGAGATCCTCGACGCAGCCGAACGGGCGCCATTCGCCGGATCCTGTGTCATGCCCGTGGGTGTGCAGGATGACCAAGGTACTACCCTCCGATTACTGGCTCGGCCGGCTCCGTCACATCCAAGTCGCGCTCCCACCCTTCATTTTCCAGTTTCAGGGTTTGAATGAGCACGGCGTTCGCGTTGGCATCGAGGTCGGCGGTCGCCTGGAACTCAGACACCCAGCAGCGGTAAATCTTATAGGCCAACACTACTTGGCCGGTTTCGTTGTAGACCTCGAGCAACACATCCTTGCGGAAGTCTTTTAGGCTCACTTCGGCGCCGAGCCCCGAGCCGATATGCCATACCTTGTCCGCCCAGTTTTCGAACTCGGTATCATGGGTGACTCCTCGCTCCAAGGTAATCGCCTCGTACTTGGTCCTGCCCGGAGACTTGCGCGAAGTCGACGGGTCGCCGCCTTCGCGGTGCTCGACGACCTCGGTACTTCGCTTGAGCGCCCCCACCTTGCTGATACCGGCAACGTAGCGGCCGTCCCATTTGATGCGGAACTTGAAATTCTTGTATGGATCGAAACGATGGGTATTAACGGAAAATTGGGCCATGGTCCGACTCCTTCATTTAGGCCTGCAGATCGCCGGAGATTTGCTGAATGGTGATGACGACGAACTCGGCGGGCTTCAGAGGGGCAAAGCCGACCTCGATATTGACGATCCCAAGGTTGCGATCGGCTTGCGTCGTGGTTTCCTTGTCACACTTCACGTAGTAAGCCTCTTGAGGGGTTTGCCCCTGGAAAGCCCCCTGGCGGAACAGGCCGTTCATGAATACGCCGACATTGAGCCGGATCTGAGACCAGAGCGGCTCATCGTTGGGCTCGAACACCACCCATTTGGTGCCACGGAACAGCGACTCCTCGATGAACAGCGCCAATCTGACGATGGGTATGTACTTCCACTCGCTGGCCAACTGATCGGCGCCGTCCAAGGTCCGGGCCCCCCAGCAGAGATTGCCATACACGGGGAAGGTGCGCAGGCAGTTGGCTCCAAGAGGATTGAGTGCACCATTTTGAGGGTCGGTCAGCAGATAGGCCAGGCCCTGCACGTTCTGTAATCGCGCCTCGGTACCAGCGGGCGCCTTCCACACCCCACGGTTGGCATCGGTACGCGCATATAGCCCGGCGATGGTGCCGGAGACGGCAATGCCTCGCAGCCGATTTCCGTTGGCCGGATCCGGCACGAAGGTCCGCGGGAAATAGACCGCGGCGTTCTTGTTGCGGAGGGAGTCATTCTGCGCAAGCCAGGTCTGCATCGCCTCCAACGAGGCCGTACTTTCCGGTATGTCAATGAGGAGAAAGCCACGGCGCGCCGCGATATAGCTGGTTGCGTCGCTATAGACCTGCCGCATATCGGTCTCGGTCAGATCCGCCGCGCGTGGGATACAGAGGATATTGACCAGGTCCACATCTTCCAGCGCGTATATTCCGGTCTTCGCCGCTAGGACACCCGTGAGGGCGGCAGCTCCGACACGGGGCGTAGACGGGGTAGCGCCGTCGCTGCCGTCATCCCCGTTATCCAGGTTGTACTGCTGGTCATTGATGATCGGTCTATTGGGCGGCACGCCGGCGGGATCGAACCCAAGCGCCGCCGCATCAGTCCCTCCGGGCGTGAGGCGCGCGGTGGGATCAAAATCGGCGCCGCCCCGTCCGGCAAGGAGCATGTAGCGATAGGGGTTGGCAGTCGTCCCGTTGCCGAGCAGTTTCACGGAGGCCCCCGACAGTAGGGCACGTTCTCCCGGTGTCGCGGCGGCAATGGCAGCGGCACGAATTCCCGCCTCCAGCAACGGCCGCAAGGCAGGATGAGTCATTGTGCCTGAGTAGGTCACCGTCACGGTGCGGGCCCCGCCTCCCACATTGACGGTCAAATCGATCGGGCTCGCGGGCGGAACCGCGGTGACGCCCGCACCGATGGTCCCCGTAGCGGCAGGGCGCGGCCAGGTCGCAGGAGGCACCGGCGGCGTGATGGCAGCCAGCCCATCGCGATTGAGCTGCACCAATCGCGAGCCGGCATTTACCACCTCGATCGCGTAATTCACTGCAGCAGGATCCATCGTCAGGTTGCGGAAGATTTCCGAGTTGCGGACCACACGCCGGCTGTTCTCAGTGATGATCTCTGAGACCACCAGGTTGAACTGGGTGGCGGGATCTGATGTCTCGTAGTCGACCTCGAGATAAATATTGTCGCCCCACGCTCCCGGGTTGGTCGCCGCCTCACCACGAATGCGGCGGCCGGCAACGACGTTAAAGAGATCGGTGCCTGCGGTACCGACGGGAGTGTCATCGATGAGCGCGTTTGATGCGACCGCTGCTGTGGTGCCGAGCCCGGCGTCGGTAACATTGGCCACCCGTACCACCCAACATTCATTGCCGCCGTTCTGGAAAAACTGTTTAATGCCGTAACTCGCGGGACTGTGCGTATGGATGCCGCCGAACTCGCGTTCAAAGTCCGCGTAACTGAGACACTGAACCGCTTCGTTCAGAAGTCCCCGGGGGAACCAATCGACGAACGCCGCGACCGATGTCGCCACCCCTGTAATGGTCCGCACGCCGCTCGATTTTTCTTGGATATACACGCCTGGATAACTCACAGCGACTGGCATTTGGCATCCCTCCCTTTGGAGATTATTGTGAGTTCTTCTCTACTTGCTTGAGAACCGCGTGATCTTTACGCATGATGTCGGTAGCAAGACGTAATCGGTAGTTTCCTTATTACCTCACTGCCTTGCCTGGTATAACCTCACAAACGATCCCTCAACACTTGGTCTGTTCGAGCGGTTCTCTCACCGCTGCACGCAGAGCCTGTACAATTTTTTCGCTCTGCCTGTTCGTGATGTCGTGACGTCGAAAACACAGTTTCTGTGTGAAGGCCGTTTCTAGTTCAGGCCCAAGTCCTACGATAATGACATCCGGATAGACGGCAAGAAGTTGACTACAAAGTCCCGGCTCATCAGTTCCGTCCTGCGTAAGAATCACCGCGTCAGCTTTGGTCCTGCCCGTCTCCTGGAGAATCTTCATCGGCCCACGGCAATCCCCTACCACTTCCATATCCTCTTGCTCTTCAACGAGCTGCCGAATGGCCTCGGGGACCATCATAGGATGATTGGCGAAGAGCACCCGGATCTTGTCCACCAGCCGGTCCCTCAATACAGTTGTCGCACTGTATGTCTGACGGTAGACGATGCCTATAGATCCTGGGGATGGATTTGGATCTAGATGTAACAACCGGAAGAACTAGATCTTTTCTAGATCCAACTCGATGGACAAGAAGTGGTGGACGCATCAAGTGCGGCTGAGAAAGCGGATACAGGTTCCTGTGAAAAGTAAAGAATCTAGAGCGAGTTCTGACCGGTGAGTATCGCTTGGGTTCTGATGAATTTCACCGCCGAATGGCGATTGTGGAGCTGGAGTTTGTCGAGGATGTTGTGCACATGATTCTTGACGGTGGAGACTCCGATATTGAGCCGCGTCGCGATCTCCTTGTTGCTCAACCCCTCTTCAATCAATCCTACAATCTCGACTTCCCGTCGGGTGAGAGGTACCCCATTGCCCACACCACTCCCTACCGCCTGGCGAGCCGACAATGACATCCGGCAAAATGTGAGATGGGCGATTCTTGGAGAACAGACTGTTTCCCCTCGTACAATCGCTGCGAGGTTCCGTTCCAGCTCCTTGAGCGACGCGTTCTGCACCAAGTACCCAGAGGCCCCTCCGACCTCAATACAATACAAGATGTCCTCTTCTCGCTCAGGTACGTCGATCACCAACACCTTCACCCCCAATGGCAGTGATCCAATGCGAAGTAATTGCTCGTCCTCCAACTGACGCAAGAGTGCAAATTCGATGATCAGGAGATTCAGGTTTTGCGCCGCAAGATCTTTTCCTGTCTCATACAACTGCGACGCCATGTGCACGACACAGAATGGACTGGACTGTGAAAGACAACAGGTGAGGGATTCTCGCAGTAGTTGGTTGCGGTGAACGATGGCGATCCGAACTTCTGGAATCTGCATAGCCACCCAAACGTTGTCAGTGCCACAGGTCCCGCAAGACGGCAGATCCAATCGTGTTGCTCAGGGTAGGCTTTAGCACCGATTTCGTCAACAGCCTATTGGATCCGGACCGTAAAGAAATCACAAGGCATGGAAAGCAAACATCATTCCATTCAAATGGTTCTCCCATACACCCAACTCTTACCACCACGTTCGAGCAGATACCGTTCTGACACGATTCTAAGCTCTCTGTTTTAATTGAGCTTTTATACTTATATGGCCTGGCACCCACTTGTGCTCCACATCCAAACTGTATTGAAGTGATACAACACTGGGTGACCAATTGCCTGGTGTATCGAAAAAGATTCAGTGATGGTGAATCTAAAACGATTCAGTTTGCATTTTCTGAACTGAATAATGTTGATGGAGCGTGAAATAGATTCGCTTCAGGAGAACACGAGGAGAAACTTGCGCAGGAACACGCTCACACGGCGAAGGCTCGAGCTCTATTCAACCCGTTCCACCGTCGCAAACTTTCGTCGCCCGATTTTCAAACGATGCTGCTTGCCCTGGATGACCTCAAGCGTGGCATTGGCATCACTCTGTTTCTGTCCGTCGAGTTCGAGGCCACCTTGAATGATCAGCCGGCGCGCTTCGCTCTTACTGGGAACGAGCCCCGTTTTAGCAACCAGATCGACCAGCCCAATGGTCTTTCCATCTCGCAGTTCAGTGACAGTCAACTGCACACGGACATCCGGCTCGTCGGGAAATTCTTGCTTCTGGAACTTCTGCGCAAACTCCGCTCTCGCCTGCTTGCCTGCCTCTACTCCGTGGTACTGTGCCACAATCAATTCGGCAAGCATCTGTTTCGCTTCCATCGGATGCAGTGACCTGGCATGGCCGAGGTCTTCTGTCGTCAGCAACTCATAGTACCGATACATCAGGATGTCGCTGATCGACATGACCTTGCCGAACATCTCACCCGGCTTGTCTTCGAGTGCAATGTAGTTCCCGACGCTCTTGCTCATCTTCTTCACACCGTCCGTGCCTTCGAGCAACGGCATGGTAATGACGACCTGTGACTCCTGACCATAGTCTCGCTGCAACTCGCGTCCGACCAGAAGATTGAACTTCTGATCTGTCCCTCCCAGTTCCACATCCGCCTTCAAAGCAACAGAGTCATATCCCTGCACGAGCGGGTAGAGAAATTCGTGCACACTGATGGGCTTCTGCTCATGATATCGCTTGTGAAAATCATCTCGCTCCATCATCCTGGCCACGCGATAATGCGCGGCCAGTTGGATCAATCCATCGGCGGTCATCGTTCCCATCCATCGGCTATTGAATTCAATAGTGGTCCTCTCAGGATCGAGAATCTTGAAGATCTGACGTTGATAGGTCTTGGCATTCTCCTGAACCTGCTCCTTGGTCAGCGCCTTACGTGTCTCGGAGACGCCGGTCGGATCGCCGATCATCCCCGTGAAATCGCCGATCAGGAAGATCACGTTGTGCCCAAGATCTTGGAAGTGTTTCAGCTTATGGATGAGGACGGTGTGCCCCAGATGCAGATCCGGCGCCGTCGGATCGAAGCCTGCCTTAATGCGCAAGGGTCGTTTCTCCAGGAGAGATCGCTTCAGCTTTGCCTCGAGTTCGGTCTGCTGAATGACCTCCACTGCACCACGAAGAATGAGATCGAGTTGTTGGGCTACATCTTTCATGACACGCGTCGCTCCGTCTCTCGTTGTGTCTCTCTGGTGGAGACCTTTACCAATAACTTCAGGCGATCAAATTTCTTGGCGCCGATCCCTTTGACGCTACGAAGATCCTCGACCGTCCGAAATCGTCCTGCCGATTCTCGATACGCAATCACCCGCTGCGCCAACACAGCACCAATACCTGGCAACGCTTCTAGTTCATCGGCCGTCGCTTGATTGAGGTCGACCACCATCCGATCGTGCTGGCCGACCACGTTGACCGCTGCTACACTCTTCTCGCCACGAGCATGTTGACTGGAGCCATTCACCAGCTCCGTGGTCTGCTCCTGCGTGGATGGAGCAGGCGGCTGAACGAACGGTTGACGCACCCACCCCAGCCACAACACCACTCCTATCGTGACGGCCAACATTCCCAATTTGAGGAGGAGAGACTTGATCATCCCTTCCCCGTCTTTCTGAGTTGATGGATAGCGGCCCCATCGAGATCTTCCATCGCTTCCATGACCCCCTCAGCGAGCGTGGGATGGGCGTGGATGAGATGAGCGACTTGCGTAGCCGTGGCTCCAACTTGCATCGCCAACGCCGGTTCATGGATGAGGTCTGCTGCATGAGCCCCAAGCATATGCATACCGAGAATCCGATCAGTCTCGGCATCAGCAATGACTTTGTAAAATCCGGTCGTCTCTCCTGTCGCTTGAGCCTTCCCCAGAGCCCCATACCGAAACCGTCCAACCTTCACCGCCTGATTCGGATCCTTTCCGTTCTTCTCCGCACGTGCTCTGGCCTGTTGCTCGGTCAATCCCACACGTCCAATCTCCGGAAGTGTGAAGATGCCGGCTGGGATGACGGTATAATCGATGGTCCGTTGGTGCCCCAAGATATTCTCAACCGCCACCACCCCTTGCGTCGATGCGACATGGGCCAACATCGCCTTGCCGGTCACATCACCGATCGCATAGATGTCCGGAACATTCGTGCGCAGGTGTTCATCAACTAGCACTTCGCCACGATGCCCAAGCGCGACACCGACCTGTTCCAATCCAATCCCTTGGGAGTTGAATCCGCGCCCGACCGAGACCAAGAGCTTCTCGGTTGTTATCGTAGTCCCGTCTTTCAACGACAGCACCAGCGACTCCGATGATCGCTCTGCCTTCTCCACCGTCGTGCCAGTCACCACCGTCACGCCCCGCTTTTTCAACTCACGCTCGATCGTGGACGAAATCTCCTCATCTTCCAGTGGAAGGAGCCGCGGCATCAGTTCAAGGATAGTCACTTGTGTACCAAGACCGCTGTACAACGCGGCAAACTCGCAACCCTCCACCCCACCACCGAGAATGGCAAGTCTGGCCGGGACTTGTGTCAAGTCCAGTATCTGCTGACTGGTCACGATCTGCCGTCCGTCGATGGGGAATTGGGGAAGATTCGGCCAGGAAGAGCCGGTGGCAATCACCAGCGCATTCGCGTGAATCTCACGCTGCGCTCCATCCGGTAGTGTCACGGCTAAGGTGCCTGCATTCTTGATCACCCCCTGCCCGACGACCTGTTCGATCCCCCAGCCTTTGAACAGCGTCGTGATCCCTTTCACCAGCGTGGCCACGACTTTATCTTTCCGAGCCACCATACGGGCAAGATCATAGGTCGCCGGTGCCTGGAGCATCAGCCCCAGGTCCTCCGCTTTCTTGAGCTTGTCACCAAGCTCCACGACGGAGAGGAGCGACTTGCTGGGAATACAGCCCCAGTTGAGGCAGACCCCACCAAGCTTTTCTCGCTCAATGACCGTAACCCGTGCCCCGAGCTGAGCCGCACGGATGGCTGCGACATAGCCGCCAGGGCCGGCGCCAAGAATCGCGATATGGGGTGAGGATGTCATGGGATCAGATGCTCATTGTTGAGTGAGACACTGCGGCCTTGCTGGACGACCTTTCTGAACAGCCTGCAGGGCATCTCGATCCGGTGGGTCGCCATGCACCCCACTCCATTGAAAAACGGAGCAGGGTCTACAACACACGACTAGTCACCAATGAATCGATCACACAATGGTGCGCCGATCCAGCAAACAAGGGGGTCAATGCTTCTGAGTGGCGAGAAAGGCCTCGTATTGCGCGGCCGTCATCAGTTGTTCAACTTCTCCGGGATTGCTCAGCTCAATGACAGCCATCCATCCCTTGCCATAGGGGTCCGAATTCACCACCTCAGGACGATCTTGCAGGTCCTGGTTGATCTTGGTGACCGTCCCGCTCACCGGCGTGTAGATCGTTGAAGTCGTTTTGGTCGACTCCACTTCCCCAATCTGTTGCCCGACTTTCACGATCGCCCCGACCTTCGGAAGGTCCAGAAAGACGATGTCGCCCAAGGCATCCTGCGCAAAATGGCTGATCCCCACCGTCGCCTGTTTGCCGTCAACTCGAACCCATTCATGTTCTTGGTGATACCGCAAATCGGATGGAATCATGTCGGCTCCATTCTTGAGATTCAGAATATGAGAGGCTGAGGTTCAGACGAGGACACGCAACCGACTAGTCAACCTCAACCTTGGCCTGGTCAATTCTTCAGGATGGTAGTGGGAGCGGCTGACATTGTCAAGAAACGGGCCGACCACTATTGTATGGACGGCCGGCCCGATCGTGATCTCTACTATCCGAATATTTCCATACCGGGGAAGAAATACCCGACCTCAAACTGAGCGGTTTCGGGTGAGTCAGAACCATGCACGGCGTTGAATTCGATATTCGCCCCATGGGCTTTGCGAATGGTACCCGCCTCGGCCTTGGCCGGATCCGTCGCACCCATCAGCTCTCGGTTCTTCTTAATGGCATTCTCGCCTTGCAACACGATCACCACAGCCGGACCAGAAGACATGAAGGCACAGAGACTGCCAAAAAACGGCCGTGCCTTGTGCACCGCATAAAACCCTTCCGCCACGGGCTGAGACATGTGAATCATCTTGATGGCGATCGGCTTCAACCCTGCTTGTTCGTATCGGTGAATGATATCTCCGATGACGTTCTTCTTGACGGCATCCGGCTTGACAATGGCCAACGTTCGTTCGTTCATGTTCGCTCAGACTCCTCCAAATTGTTAACAGATCCAATAAAATAGCGAGCACATTATAGGTGGGGGCTCTTCCGGCTTGCAAGCATGTTGCGCCTCGCAGGATGCTGAAACAGTCTGTCAGCGTCGTTCTCGCATCGCTCAGAGGCTCACCATATGCGGAGGGGGTACCGGTCGTACCTCATCGGATTCTCATACGGCCTTAAGGCGAACGAATCCGTAGACCACCATCTTGAGCAACAACCATCCCTGTGCCGCACGTCGGATCGTGGCACTGCCGAAGGTCCGCGCTTCATACCGAACGGGAATCTCCGCAATCTGCAGATTGAGTTTCGATGCCCCGAACAAGAGATCAAAATCCCCGAGGGAGTCGAACTCACCGAAGTATGGCCGACCGGCAACCAGGCGCTCGTAGTCGCGGAGGAACAACACCTTTGTCCCACAAAGTGTGTCCTTGATCCGCTGATTGAGTAGCCAAGAGAACGCCACCCCAAACATCTTGTTCCCGAACAGCGTCAACAGGCGCATCGCCTGCCCCTCCTGAGGATAGATCAGCCGACAGCCGACGATACACTCGCCTTTTCCACTGGCGATGGCTTCATAGAACTTCGGGAGCGCTTCCGGCGGCATCGTCGCGTCAGCGTCCAAGATCATCAAAATATCGCCCATCGCATGGGCAAACCCCTTGCGGATCGCATCCCCCTTCCCTTGCCCATCCTGTACCAAGAGCTTGATGCTCCGACCGGGATAAAACGCCGCGACGCGTGCGATCTCATCTTTGGTCCCGTCGGTCGAATGCCCGTCGACAAACAGAATCTCTTGGCGGCCTCCGAACTGCGGAATCCGTCTGAGTACTGCATCGATGTTGCCTTGTTCATTCCGGCATGGAATGACAATGGTCGTTGAATAGGGCCGCTCCGGCCTCCGGAGCCTTGCGCGAGCGATCACATAGTGCGACAGACAGAGCCCGCGAAAGCCTGGAAGATAGGCCAGCAATCGGTTGCATAAGGGAGCAAGGAACGGAATGCGCAGGGGCAGCAACAATCGTCGCTCGACCTTCACCACATCGAAGTCGGCGAGGTACAACAGATTCGTGAGATCCGCCGGCGAGAGCCAGCTGTATTCACGCTGCCGCATCTTGAGCCCGAGCTGCTCACACAACCGGAGCATTGGTTCCCACACATGGTTGTGAGAGGAGACCACCACCCGCGTCTGGGGAGTACAGAGACGGCGCAGCCGCTTGAACGCCGTCTGAACATCGAGGAGATGGCCGACCACATCCGCGAGAATGATGATGTCGAAGGTCTCGTCGAGTTGCAGTGTTTCAACATCTCCGACCCGAAACTCCAAGGTCGGATGCCGCCTGCTCGCCTCGTTCACCATCCCAGGACTCAGGTCGATCCCAAGCCCACGCGATGGCTTCAACGCGGCAAGCAGATTGCCTATTCCTGACCCGATTTCTAAGACTCGTAATCCCTCAGGCACGAGAAATCTCAGATATCGAGTCTGATCCTCATAGTAGGCTCTAGCCTTCTGCTCCCACGACAGACGACGCGTGGCGCAGGCATCAAAGTAATCCCGAATGGCTTTTTTCTTGGCGGCAGTCTGGAATCGCCCCTCGGGGTGAAAGGGATCGGTCGACTGGTCGAGGTCCGTCTCGTCCCAATCCGGAGAGGGAAAGAGTTTGAAGAGTCTCGCTGGCCCCATGGAGATCCATGCACAGATGGCAGTGGATCCACAGTATCACCGGCAAGCTATTTTGGCACGAGTTCCGAGAGAATCAGCAGGACGCCCTGCGAGCCAGACATCAGACGCGCAGGAGACTCCGGACAGCCATGGTCATCGGTCACACTCCAGGCCATACTGCTTCTGAATCTTTTGGGCCACCTCTGGTGATTCTTTGGTCAAGAGCGCACAGGTGGTGAAGTTTCCAACGACCTTTTTTTTGCCTTTATCGACGTACGTCCAATCGACGATCTCCGTCTTGGCAAACGAATAGGCCTGGCCCTTCTTCAACGATCGAACCACCGGCACATTTTCGATGCGTCCCGACCACAGATCGCCTTCGCCTTTCAAGTCAGCAATCCAGAGGTACTCAAGACTCTCGCCTTCGCTGACCCGCACCTTCACTGAATAGTGACCGGTATCGGACGGCGGCGAGCCTGCTTTTTTCAGAAACCCGTCCAGGCCGGCACGCGCACGCGCCATGGCCTTTTGCATGGCCGGATCCTCATCGCTGACCTCGACCGTACTGTCGTTCTTCGCCTTGTCCGTAAATGATTCGGAGAATACCGGTGGCGACATCAGTATCACGATGAGCCCAACAGTCAGAGCAACCAGTCGTCGCATAGACCTCCTCCAACAAACTTGCAGCACTTCCCCCCAACTTAGGCGGCCATCTTGAGCCTTCTCGCAACTGTAATGCAAGATTGTTGATCGGCTCCACACCTCCCACCATTGTCTCACGAAAACTCTCGGACGCCCCCGTTGACAGAACGAGTTCATCTGGTCATTGTTACCCCGACACCATGTCGCGTCGTCACGGTGCCCCTCACACCCCATCCCGCCACCCACGTTCGAAGCATCCCCTGATGCGCGTCGCTCGGGGGAGCTGGCATGTCCTGACCGCATTCCTGCGTGCCATTCGAAAGGCTCCGCCGACCATACAAGTATGGAGTACGGTGGCCATCCTGATTACCGCGGCCTTAACGACCAACTGGGTCTATCACGCCTACTATAAGCCGACGGAACTGTTCTTTCCCGTGGAACCGGCCTTTCACAAGAGCCCCCGTGAAACCTGGAGAGAGTATGGGAAACTGTTCGAGGTCCATTCGACGGCCATCATCACACCCGAGCTCCTGGCGGCCCTCGCCCAAGCCGAAGGCTCCGGCAATCCCGTCGCCCGCACCTACTGGAAATGGCGCGTCACCGCACAGAATCCGCTGGAGTGGTATCGACCGGCCTCATCGGCCGTCGGAATGTTTCAGATCACCGACGGGACGTTTCAAGAAGCGAAACGCTATTGCATCCACAACCATGTCGTCGTCGAACAGGGACCATGGAACAATTTCAATTCCTGTTGGTTCAACAGCCTCTATAGCCGAGTTATTCCTGGTCATGCGATGGAGATGACCTCCGCGTTACTCGACCGATACGTCACTCGGCTGGCAGGGGATCGAGGGGCCACATTCGAGCAGAAACAGGAGTTGGCCGCCGTCATTCATCTCTGCGGCGCCGGAGCCGGCCGTAATTATGTCATACGCAACTATCGCCTGACCCCGCACCAGCAGTGTGGCGCCCACGATCTCCGCAGCTACCTACTCAAAATTTCGGCGTTAAAGCAGCAATTCGCGTTGTTCAAGGGACAGTGAGGACAACGGTCTGAGTGCCCGGTGCTGGGGATCACACGCTGCAAAGGACCCAGGGAAGTAAGTACGAGCGGAAGAATCAGCAGGGATTGACGGCTGCAAGCGCGATCAACGAAGACTCTATGTCCGCCAGAATCTGTGTCCGGCTGGGCTCCGCCGTCAGGTACCCGATGAAACTANCAGCAGTGTGGCGCCCACGATCTCCGCAGTTACCTACTGAAACTTTCGGCATTAAAGCAGCAATTCGCGTTGCTCAAGGGGCAGTGAGGACAAGTGCCCAGTCCTCAGTGCTGAGTCCGGAGGCTGATCTAAGGAAGTAAGAACTAATGGAGGAATCAGCAGGGATTGACGGCTGCAAGCGCGATCAACGAAGACTCCATGTCCGCCAGAATCTGTGTCCGGCTGGGCTCCGCCGTCAGGTACCCGATGAAACTATGTCCGCCGGAATACGCAGGAGAGAAGAGTAACGGACTGATTCCCCAATTCGTGTTGGCGTCTAACGTGGCGGGCAAGACAAGGCGAATCCCGTTGATCAAGACGTCCGTGCTTGATGTCCGATGGAGTCCCTTGCCTCCCACCCTATCCGCCGGTGTGGCGACTCCAACAATCTTCAGCGTGCCTAACGGCGGCGGCAGTGCCTGGGTAAACACTGAGTCGAACGACACGTTACTGTACAGATTCCCCTGAGAATGTGGGACGATGAGCACGCGGCGACAGGATGGGAAGGCAATCTGTTCCCGATAGGCCGTCGCATGACGAGTGATCATGGCCTGATCGATTTGATCGGCACTACTGATGGGACGCTGCAACACCGGTGCAATCACACCCGATGTCGCCAGGCCAAACCCTTCCAATCCTTGCCAGAAGATCGTCGACGTGAACCCGAGCCGTTGTTGACCTGCCTCAAGAAAGTCTTTGACGGCTCCAGACGTCGGATTGATGTTCAGAAAGAACAGATGACACATCGCTTGGACGGCCGGTGCCATCGTTGGAAGCTTGCTCAGAAACTCCAGCTCCAGTTTCCCGCCGTTCAACCTTGCTTCATCGAGCGTCGTCGTGACCCCATTCACAAAATAGATCGCCGTGCGAGGAGCCGTTGCATTCTGGCAAGCTGATTGAGGTTGCACTTGCGCGGTCGCATCCGGAAGCCATCCCGCTCCTAGGAGAACGCTGAACGAAAGCACAAGGAACCTTCTTGAGGTCATGACTGACATGCCGTCATCCATTGATCTGCCGGCAACAAAGGGAGGTTCGCTGTCTTCACCTGATCATCGGCCTTCAGATAGGCCTCAGAACGGCTCGGCGTATTTAACAGTTGCGCGCGGACATCGACAAAAATTGTATGGAACTCACGAGGTCGCCTCGCCATGAGGCACTCTAAGGCTCGAAAGCGTTCCGTCGCATGGGTGAGAGACTGTGTTTGACTGTCAGCATCAACCAGTGATGACTGAACGGCCTTCGCATACTGACGTACAGCCTTATTGAGATCCGCGCTGGTCTGGTCGGCATAGGTCGTATCGATATACCGGTCGACATCATCACGAACCCCGTTCGCATCAGCATCCACTCCGGCGAGACTCTCCGTCTGGTTCAGAGATGAGGATGGTGCGTTCTCCCCGCTACAGGACACCAGCAGACCACTCAACACTGCCCCTCTCAGAAAGAGAGAACCGGTCTCTCTGCACCACCATCGCATCGCGTGTCCCTCATGATGAAGACAGGCACCCGGCTACTCTACTGATCGCGCTACTGAAAACACAACCCACGTACCAGATCAGCCGGTTCGTGGTATGGTGGGCACTCGACCGCACCGTGATGAACGATTCCACCTCCAAAGTCCAAGACAGCCCCCGGGCACTTCGCACAACCGTCCTAGCTGGTGCCATCGGCAATGTCCTGGAATGGTATGACTTTGCACTCTTCGGATACTTTGCCCCGATCTTATCCGTCCTGTTTTTCCCGGCTTCAGACCCTTCCCTGTCGCTGATCGCCACATTCAGCGTGTTTGCCGTCGGCTTTCTAGCGAGACCGTTTGGGGCGCTCTGCTTCGGGTATTGGGGAGACACTCGCGGACGCCGATCAGCCCTGTCGTGGTCCGTGATTCTCATGGCGATTCCCACCTGCCTGCTCGGCTTGTTGCCCACCTATGCGCAGGTCGGGCTCACTGCACCGATTGCGCTGACCCTCTTACGGTTTGTTCAAGGTTTCTCGGTCGGAGGGGAATTCACCGGGTCCGTGACCTTTCTGATCGAACATGCCGCACGCCACGAACGAGGCTATATCGGCAGTTGGGCCGGATTCAGCGCACAAATCGGCGCGTTATTAGGATCTGGTGTCGGCGCGGTGGCCAGCGCGAGTTTCTCGCAAGATATCCTGCACGATTGGGGCTGGCGCATTCCATTCTTGGCGGGCAGTCTCATCGCGGTGGTCGGCTGGTATCTCCGCCAGAATCTTCCCGAATCACCCGCCTTTGAACGACTGCAGCAGAGCGGTGCGGTCTCGTCCACACCGATTCGCGACTTTGCACGTCAGAACCGGAGACCGTTGTTTCAAGTCATTGGGCTCGTACTGCTGCATGGCGTGGGGTTCTACATCTTTTTTGTCTATCTCCCCACCTATGTGACGAAAGTGAGCGATCTTCCGATGAAGACGGCCCTCACCATCAATACGATCTGTATGGCAGCGATGGCGATGTTGATCCCGATCATGGGCAAGTTAGCCGATCGCGTCGGGCCTCGATGGGTCCTCGCTTCCGGTGCAGTTGGCCTTGCGCTCTGCACGGTCCCATTCTTCACCTGGTTCGGCAGCGGAAACGTGGCGTCTGTGGCCATTGCACAATTGCTCGTGACCATCTTCGTCGCCGCCTACATGGGCCCCTTCTTTGCCATCGTGGCGATCGTGTTCCCGGTTGCTCACCGTTATACGGGGCTTTCGATTTCCTACAATATGGCATCGGCTCTATTCGGCGGAACAGCCCCATTGGTCGCCACCATGGTCTTTGAACGGAGCGGAAGCCCCCTCGCGCCAGGATGGTACGTCACGGTGTGTGCGGTCATCTCATTGCTGGTCCTCATGACGATTCGTGACGAAGCGCAAGAGCCAGCTACGGTCCATCCACCTCCCCGTTGACAGTAACGACCCTCCATGCTGTAGTTCCACTGATAGATCTCCATCACCCATGTCTGATCAACGGACTCTACCTTCTCCTATTTCTGGACCTCCGGTCTCTCGCTGGTGGGGCTGCTCCCCTGAGCTTCGACGGGATACCCTCGGATTTCTGTTGCAGTGCCAAACCTATGGCGACGTCGTTAAGCTCCCCATGGGACTGGTGGTTGAACTCCTTCTGCGGCAGCCCGATGCCGCCATGTATCTATTGAATCATCCGGCTGACGTGAAACATGTCCTGGTGACGAACCAAGACAATTATCGCAAGGGACCGGTTCCTCCTGTCGAATCACGAATCTTTGGGCAAGGTGTCCTGCACACGGAAGGCGTCACTCACCACGCTCAACGGCGGCTGTTTCTGCCGTTTTTTCACGGAAACCATGTGACGGCCTATAGCAGCCTCATCACCGATACTGCTCGAGCCCGAGTGGCCCAGTGGCACGATGGAATGACGATCGACATCGGACAGGACATGGCCCATCTCACCCTCTCGGTCATTTGGCGGCTGCTCTTTGGAGAAGACCTGCGGTCGGATGCCGGCCTGATCCGCGACTCTATCTCAGCGGGCCAGCGACTCATCAAGCTTCAGTATGATTCACTCTTGGCAAGTCTGATCCCGCTCTGGATTCCCATTCCCCGGCATCGCCGGTTCACCCATGGCTTCAACCTGATCGAAGACACACTGATTACGTTGATTCGTGATCGGCGACGCAGTGCTGAGCACCGAGATGATGTGCTCTCACTCTTACTGGCCGCTAAGGATAATGATGGTCACCCACTGAGTGAGCGAGAGATTCGTGATGAGCTCATGACATTCTTGCTCGCCGGTCATGAAACCACCGCCAATGCCCTGACCTGGACTTGGCTCCTGTTGTCACAAGATCAATCGGTTTGGGACCGGTTGGTCTACGAGCTGAATGAGGTGCTCGGTGATCGACCGCCTGACGCTGCCGATCTGCCTCGCCTCCGCTACCTGAAGATGATCTGGGACGAGTCGCTTCGCCTCTATCCTCCAGCCTGGAGCTTACACACCCGACTGGCACAGAGAGAGGATCGACTTCCATCTGGAGCAATGCTTCCACCCGATTCGTGGGCCTTCATCAGCCCATGGAATCTACACCGCAATCCGCGCTGGTTTCCTGACCCCTCACATTTTGACCCGGAGCGGTTTTCTGACGAAGCGACCAGAGCCCGTCCAGCCTATGCCTACATTCCCTTCGGCGCTGGTGGACGCCGCTGCTTGGGCGAGTCGTTCGCGGAGCTCGAAGGCCTCTTGATTCTGGCAACGATCGCGTCAACTGTCCGGCTCGGCCTTGTGAGTGGGCAGACCATTCACCCAAATCCTGGTATGACCTTACACCCCACAGGTCCGGTCCAGATGACGGTCCATCAAGTCGGTCTCCGGAAGTCGCATCCCATCGTCACATAACTTGACTTCTTCCAGCTGCTACCCTTCTGTTTATTGATATGGTACAACTCGCATCTACGTATAGACGACGCTTGAATAGCCGACCACTGACGATGAACGACCGAATATCCGCTGTGCCTGGCATTGTCCTGACGCTCTTCGGCCTTTTGTTGCTCTCAGGATGCCTCTCGCCGGTCACCTTGACTCGAGCCGTGATCGCTTACGACGACGCCATCACCGAATCGCAATCCAAGCAGCTGCTCGTCAATATCGCCAGAGCACAGCACCACCAGCCGATTCACTTCACCGGAGTCTCGAATGTCGCGGCGACATTTGATTTTCGTTTTACCGCCGGCGCCACACCGGCCTTGACCGGTGATGCGAGCCGAACAATCTTGCCCGTCATTGGTGGGAGCGTGGCTGAGAACCCAACCATCAGTATCGCGCCGATTGAAGGTGAGGAATTCACCAAACGCCTACTCACGCCGTTCCAGGAGGCCAAACTGACCTTGCTTCTTCGGCAAGGGATCGATATCGACCTCCTCCTTCGGTTAATGGCCAAGGAAGTCCGAATGAGCCATGGCGACGGAGCGGTCGCTTATCGAAACAATCCATCCGACAAGGCCGGCTATGAGACATTCAGGCGGGTGGTTCTCCATCTTTCAGCGATTCAAGACCACAATAGCCTCTATGTCGAGCCCATGAACGTCGAACGAAGCTGGACGATTCCCGCGGAATCAGTCACAGCAGAAGGCTTCAAAGCGCTCGAACAGGAATACCAAGTGTCGTATCATGCCAAGGACAAAACGGTCACGTTGCGCAAACAAGTTGAAGGGGGGGCGCTCATTACGAATTACGACCCGAATCTCCTGTCCCAAGAGGAGCGGGCCCGTTTGCAACATCAGAATGAACAAGGGCTCCCACACGATGTGACGTTTGATATTCGCCCGGGACATTACGGTGGCGACTGGCCCCTGAAAGGAGACTTTCGGTTGCGTAGTTTCAACGCGATACTGAATTTTCTCGGGCTTTCCATCGCGGAAGAGCCGGAATACCACGTTGAGAAGGACAATCGAACGCCGAAGGTCGCTGAAAATCCTGTGAACACGATGGACCTTATCGTGTCATCGTCAGCCCCGTCCGAACTCGACCTCGTGATGAAATCGCATGGAAGCTACTATGCGGTGAATACGACCGGCCCGCAGACTCGCTGGAACCGCGAAGCGTTCAAGCTCTTGTCGCAGCTCTTTCAGATGACCGTCACAGAGGTCCCACGAGCCGGCGTGCCGAGCATCACCATCGCAAAATAGCTCACCCCGGCGGATTCCTGGAAGGTTACGCGTCGACTCGATCGAGATCGGGCTTCGGTGGGCGCCGACCAATCAGATAGATAATGCCAGGGAAGAGCATGGTCGTGCCCGGGAAAATAATCCGATTTCCCCACCAAGGTAGTTCCCACCCGGGAAACTTCATCCTCAGAAGTCCCAAGGCATAGGTGAGCGCGACCGACGCCAGGATTCCATAGACATAGGCAGGCACCAGCGTCGTAGACTGATCTTCACTTCGTTGTCGTGAAGCAGCAGTCACGCCTTTGAAGAGAAGATACATGGAAAGGATGAGACAGGCAGTCCCGTAATACGCCGCATATTCTTGCATCACACCGACCTCGTTTATGCCGTTGTACACCGCTCTACTGTTAATGTATAGCGTATCATCGTCAAACTTGTCGAGCCAGGCCTACATCGGCTACAGACAGCAGTCCCTCGCTCATGCTATCGACGTCGTCTCTCCATCTTGTATTTTCGAATCGCTCCCACGACAATGACATCATCATAACGGATGACCGTGTCCTTCACCAACCCCTCGCCCATGCTCAGGAGTGGCTCGTATGAAAATGTTGGTCATCGTGTTCCGTGAATCGCTCATAGAACAGATACACGCGTTGCTGAATGATTACAACGTGGCTGCCTACAGCGAGCTACACAATGTCACCGGAAAGGGCGCAACGGGACTCACCAGTCAATTCTTTCTCGCCCCTGCCACCAACCGCATGATTTTGACAGCTGTCTCCGATCAGTTGGCCTACCGGCTGATCGAGGTGTTCGCACGTTTCCGGTTGGAACAAGAAGCGGCGCAAGGTGACAACATCGTCCCACTTCATGTGTTCGTCTTGGCTTGCGAGCAAGCGGTGTAACGCAATCGGACACCGCGTCCCATCATCAAGGAAAAGCAGTTCCACGAGCTTCGGCTACAATAGACACGACGGCCTCCTAGAGCACAGCTCCAGGAGGCCGTCTGAGAGAGCCTATTTCAACACCATGACGTTGAACGTGTTCGTCTAATAGGAGCTTGGCTGCAGTGATTCGACAGATTCCTCCGCATGCTTCTTAGCCTTAGATTTCTTGGCCTTCGCCGCTTTCTTCATCTCCTTCCTCTCGGCCTTCAATGCGTCTCTTTTCTCCTTCATTTCTGATCTCATCTGTTCTCGCTTGGCCTTCATGTCGGCTTGCATCTGCTCTCTTTTCGACTTGAGGCTCTCCTTCATCTGTTCCTGTTCGCCCTTCACCTCTCCCTTGGCTTCGCTGGCCATGGAGCCCATTTCACCCTTCAATTCGGAACCGAGATTCGTCAGCTCATCTGCCATCGCCAAGGCGCTGGACCCGGCGATTAGTGCGGACAGGATCGTGGACATCATGATAACACGCATGAACAGCCTCCTTTAAAATATAGGTTGTCTCAATAGGACCGGAGCCAGAAGCCGGCACCCAGTCTAGGGCTATACTGAGACGAGATTTCTGGCAACTGATTTCAGGGTTTCCGACTCGCTCGCACTCGCCCGCATGATTCATGGCGATTCGACGAGAAATCGCCAAGCCCTGTCGTGAGACCGTCGCACGGAGCCCGGAGGAGCCGAGTTCCGAGCCCATAGGCCATCGGCCTGTCGCAACAGCGGATCGGCGATCGCAGCAGACGTGTTCATGAATCATGCGGGCTAGAGGGAAAACTGGAAAACCCGATTATGAAAGGACCATAATAGACTTCTTGCATAACCTCATTTTGAGGGTTCTCTTTTCGCCTTGGCTGTGATTCCCTGTCCGCTCTGACTGGGAGGAGCACCATGGAGATTCAAGGCTGTGCAGGGATGCCGGAGGAGACGTTCCGGCGGTTGACTGGGGTGAGGAAGCGGACGTTTACCGAGATGGTCGCCGTGCTGGAGAGTGCCGACGCGGTCCTCAAGAAGCAGGGTGGTAAGCCGAATTGCCTGGCGGTGGCGACGCGGTTGCGGATGACCCTGGAATACTGGCGGGAATACCGTACGTATCTGCACATCGGCCACAGCTACGGTGTGAGCGAGAGCACGGCGTATCGCACGATCCGCTGGTGTGAGGATGTGCTGATCAAGAGCGGCGCCTTCACGTTGCCGGGCAAGAGTGCCCTGCTCAAACACGAGAGGGCTTACGAGGTCGTCCTGATCGATGCGACGGAAACACCCGTCGAGCGTCCTCAAAAAAACAGCGCCGGTACTACTCGGGCAAGAAAAAACGCCACACCCTAAAGACGCAACTCGTCGTCGACAGGGCCACGGGCAGGATTCTCTGCCTTGCCCACGACGCGGGCCGCCGCCACGACTTCCGGCTGTTCAAAGAATCCGGGGTCCGGCTACATCCCGAGACCGAAGCCATCACCGACACTGGGTATATGGGTTTGCAAAAGCTCCACGGCAAGACCACCATGCCCAAAAAACGTAGCAAGAAGAACCCCCTGAGCAAGCAAGACAAACAGGCCAACCGCCACATTTCTAAGGACCGCGTCCCGGCTGAACACGTCATCGCCTGCATCAAGCGCTTCAAGATCGTTTCTGACCGATACCGAAACCGCCGAAAACGCTTCGGCCTCCGGTTCACGCTGATCGCGGCAGCCTACAACAAGGATTTGATGTCGTGAGGTTATGCAAGAGGTCTAATGACCACGGCCTCCAGCAGGTAATCCCCTGGAGGCCGTGAAAGAGCATGCCTTTAATCAAGCGCGCTCGCTGCTGTCACCTTAAAAGGCGCGCTACGGCCTGATCTGCCACAGCAAATACACCAATCCGACAACCAATGCCGACACCACGACGAGATGCATGAACGGCCTCCCTTACCAAAATGTTGGACTGTATCTGGCGCCGGGAACCAGCGCTTGGTCTAGGGGTATCGCGAGATGGGTTTTCAGGCAACGCATTTCAAGATTTTCGACGCTAGGTATAGGAGGAAAGACAAATCCGGCGATCTCTTACAGACGGCTGGCGAGCATTACACGACGTGGGTGTTGCTATGCATCCGACTGAAAACTTCCCCGTCGAACTGCTTGAGAGTCACGGCAAGAAGCGGAATCGGTCGGATCGATCCCCGTCATGGTAGGCCAAGAGACATCCGACCATGTCCTCGGGCGACTCAATTAGGCGGTCTGGCACTTAGGCGCCAAGGAGAGGCCACCGGGAAACGGCATATGAACGATGAAAGGAACAATCCCGGCAGATCAGGTGTTCCATACATTGGATGACTTAGCTTGCTATCCATAGTGCGTTGGGGCTAATGTTGAGCATACTCCAGTGATAAGGCTCCATGGGTCTATCAGCCATTCATGTATTCCATGTATTAATGACCCCATGAGTTCCTTAAACCAAGGCAGATTGGGCTGGTGAAGGATTCGCTGGCGCTGAAATTAGTTATGTTCATTCATGAAATTCACGAACAACGAAACAAAGAAATCACGAGCCGACAAGTTGCAGCGCTGGGCAGAAGAGCCAACAAGACGATTCCAAACTTCTGAGATGGGCAATAGAGCTTCTACAAACAGAATACGTGCTGTCCCTGCCGGTATGATTAGGCTATACGAAAAACGAGGCGGTGGTCAGGCCTCATCCTACTTTAGGCAAGTATTCGCTCTATTGTCGGTCAAAATATCTTACAGGGGCGGCTGACAGCAGAGGCAGATTATGGTTGACTTTCGCTTTCTCTATTTAATTTATATCCCCGCAGGAATTGGATTCCTTATTATACTTGTTCTCTGGTGGCTGATTGAATCCTTCAGAGATTGAGATTCTGGGTCAATCCTCTATCGTATAAGGACGACATGCGTCGGACCGCGCTCCGTCTCATGATCATACTGATCACTGGCTTCCCAAGCCTACCGTTCGCAATGGGGGAAGAACCCTCTCAACAACCCAGTGCGAAGGACCGATTGCAGCAAGTGCTCGACGCAGAAGGTGGAACAACCGTCTACAAGGATGCC
>NIUT01000152.1 GCA_002254365.1 Nitrospira sp. UW-LDO-01 | reverse complement strand
AGGTGTAGGTCTCCACCTTGCCCAAAGGATCGGTCGTGCTGGTGAGTCGATTGCGGCTGTCGTAGGCAAAGGTGGTGATTTGATTCTTCGCGTCCTTCACGGTGAGCAAATTCCCGTTGCCGTCGTAAGTATAGACCGTCTCGCCTAGGAGTGGATCGATCACTTTCTTGAGCTGATTCTTCGCATCGTACTGGAATTGGGTGATCCGGTCGAGCGCATCTTTGGACGTGGAGACATTGCCGGCGCTGTCGTAGGTCAACGTCGTCGTCCGGTTGAGCGGATCGGTCGTGGTGAGCAGTCGGCCCAGCGTGTCATACGTAAAGGTGGTGGCGGGGTTGGCCGGATAGAGCGCATCCTGCGTTTCGGTCAAGAGGCCACGGGCATCATAGAAGAACCGCGTGATCTTGTTGTCCGCATCCGTGATCGTGAGGGGATTGCCCGTGGTATCGTAGGTGATCGTGGTCAGATGATTCTTGGGATCTGTGATGCTCGTCACCTGATTGAACGTCGGCTCGTAGGTAAACGTCGTCGTGGCGGCAATGCTCTGCTCCGTGCTCGTGAGCAGATTGCCCTTTACATCATAGGTCAGAAACTGTTCTGCATGCCCTCGCTCGAGGAGGACAATGGATTACGTGGTTGACTCTACGCTATTGTCATCGCGTGTCAACCCCCGAAGATGGCCCTATACGTTCAGTCAGGCTGATACGGTATGTGGGCAAGAGAGAATCGTCCCGGTGGAGAGGGCTCGCGATGACGGTCATTGAGACTCTCCTCGGAAACTGTGTATGGTACGAGCATCCACAGGAGATATTGCGATGCCATTGATCACCGACAATCATCTGTCCATTCCCTCATTCATGTACGGCACGGCGTGGAAGAAAGACGCCACGACGGGACTAGTTCTGCAAGCGGTGGACGCTGGGTTCACCGCGATCGATACGGCGAATCAGCTCGTCCATTACGATGAAGCGCGGGTGGGGGAGGCGCTGCTTCAATTAGCGAAGCAAGGGGTCACCCGCGACAAGCTGTTTCTCCAAACCAAGTTCACTCCGGTCAACGGCCAGGACCATCGCCTCCCGTATGACGCGCGGGCGAGTATCACGACTCAAGTTCAGCAATCCTTCGCCGGCTCACTCGCCCATCTCCATACGGACTATCTCGACTCGTACGTCTTGCATGGTCCGTACTCACGGCGAGGTTTAGGGGCTGAGGATTGGGAGGTCTGGGCGGCAATTGAGTCCCTCTATGATGCCGGCAAGACAAAGATGATTGGCGTCAGCAATGTCTCGGCGGAGCAGCTGACCTTGCTCTGTACGAAAGCCAAACATAAACCGATGGTGGTGCAGAACCGCTGTTATGCGGCCTTCGGGTGGGATCAAGCCGTACGAGAGATTTGTCTGTCACATCAGATAATGTATCAGGGCTTTTCTCTCCTGACTGCCAATCAAGCCATCTTTGCCGAACCGGTCATCCAGGCGATGGCGGCGAAGTACCAGGCAGGGCTTGCCCAGATCGTGTTTCGCTTTTCGCAGCAGATCGGCATGGTGCCTCTGACGGGCACGACGAATCCTCACCATATGAAGGAAGACCTGCAATCGGATCGGTTCACACTGCTCCCTGAGGAAGTCAGGCAGATCGAAACGATTGGTATCTAGTCCAGTGGGAAAGATCCTGGTCAAACGTATCTATGAACCGGCGGGCACGTCCGATGGGTTTCGTGTTCTGGTCGATCGTATCTGGCCTCGCGGGATTGCCAAAGCTGATGCGAAACTTCATCTCTGGCTCCGGGACATCGGCCCATCGACGGCATTGCGGACATGGTTCAATCACGATCCGACTCGGTGGACGGAATTCCAGCGACGGTACCATGCTGAGCTGAAACAGAAATCAACACTCCTTGCAACGATCACCGCGCAGGCCAACACCAGTCCGGTCACGCTGCTTTACTCCGCCAAGGACGAACAACACAACCAGGCCGTCGCGCTCCGCAGCTTCTTGCTGCAACGAGGGGCGAAGATCAGACTTGCGGTGCCGCCGACGAATCAATCTCATGGAAGGCCCATAGAACAGAGAAGAAGGCGCAGCGATCATGGCCACGACTAGTGTAGTGTCTCATAAATTCCTTCACCTTCCGTTCGTGGTGAGCCTGTCGAACCATGAACGGAACCAGTTGAAAACACGTGCCCTTCGACAAGCTCAGGGCGAACGGCCAATGTCAAAGTACTAATGAAACACTACACTAGCTGCTGGTGGTGAATCTCTACGCTTATTGTGTGGGTGAGGATCAATGGACGACACAGTTGTGATGATTGTATTCCTCGTTGGCGGGATAGTCTGTTGGGTCATGGTGCATCACCGATACCGTCGCTGGAAAGCCGGAAAATTGGCCGATAAGATGTTGGAGGATGTGATCAAAGGCAAGGATGCCTTTCGGCGATAGACCCCATCACGGTAGTGATAACTGCACAGACCTTTTAGGCGATGTAGAAGGAGTTAGTGTCCTAAGACACGCACGAGTTATCAAACGCTAGCAGTGATCTTTTTCGTCGAGACCTCTGGGTTGCCCCATTGTCCTCTCCGTTCCACTCTTGCATCATTTTCTAGGTTCCAGGGTTGCCGCAGCAAGCTGCGGCCGAACACATGGGTATCTCACTCGCTCGACGGACTGCGTTGGCTGCGCCCACAAAGAATCCTGTGCAGCGGATAAATCATGAGTAGGGAGTTACGACCGAGGGGTACCCGCGCTCAGCAGATACCCCTCGCTGTCGTGAGGAGGGGGAAGAACCTATTGGAGCGAAGGAACCACACCTGCAAACTTCAAGAGATCCGTGATCTCGAAGTCACCCTGCTTTGCAGACGGCAACGTCGGCTTCCAGTTCCTATTCACGGTGAGGTAGGAATCTTTATCGGCCTTGAGTAGGCCGATGAAGACTTCGCCGACAATACGGCCTCCGACCGGCCCCATCTGCTCGCCATTTTCGAAGACTTCCGCTTCCTTCAGAATGTAGTACCAGAGCGGCGTGCTCCGATCCATGCCGAAGGGAGCCAGCTCTGTCAGTTGTGCCGGTGTCAGAGCTCGGACACCCATCACCCGCGCAATGGCTTGTCCGGATGGAACCCCGAAGTTCACATGCCTCATGAGGTTCCTACTTGCAAGAGATTCAACTCCATCCGATGGCAAGCCAGGAGCAGTTACGCCACGAGATCCCGGGAGAAGCATCATGGGGCTTGACAGTTTGCTGTCGATCTTCTTATTGGGGCGCACATTACCGTCGCCGAAATCGAAGAAGGTCTGCCAATCGACAAACCGACGGGGTGCCCGCTTGCCGCCACGCAGGTCGATAGGATCGGTTACACTCGGGTTGGCTGATGCATCGAAAATAAAGGCGAAAAACTCCCCCCCGGGCGCTGCCCCGAAGTTCAACCGATAGCTCGGGCGGATTTGTGAATGGCCGAAGCGATAGGCCGCCACGGAAAATTCAACCGGAATCAATGGTTCACGACGTGGGGATCGAAAGAGTGAATCCTGCGTCCGGTCGGTGACCTTGTAGAAGCGAGGACCGTTCCGCAAGATTTCGTTGACGCGATCCTGTCCGATCGTCTGCGGTAGAAATTCATTGAGCACGATCCATTGATAGTGCCACCGGACCTGTTGCTGAGCCTCTTTGAAGATGTCTTGAGCTGAGCGAGTGGCATTAGCCGGATCCTTACGCAGCCGATCCACAACGGCATTGTGAAACTTCAGCATGGCCAGGTGAAATTGGCTGAGAATCACATTTTCATCATTCCGACTGTCTGCGATGATCGCAGTGCCGTTGCTGGCGTCGCGGGGCAGGTCGAACCGGTTTTCACGCTTGTCTCGCGTAACCTCTTTGGATCCAGGGATTTCCTCCACCTTGAATTTGATGCCGCCGGAACTTGTGTCGTATAGTTCAGGCGACCCAGTTGGTCCGTTCCCGTAGACGCTGTCCAAATCGAACTCAGCAGTTCGGAAATTGGTCGTCTGGCTTGGATTGGTGTTCTCCAGGAGCGGGGCCTTCAACGCCAGCGTGAGATCGTGGTCCAAGAACTGTCCGAAGAACGTCACGCCAGCCGTAATGTTAATCTTCGGAGGGGTCACTGTATTGTCCATATTATCCGGATTGTTCGGACTGGCGTTTGCAGGATCCGTGATCGACAGAACCGGACCTAAGGACAGAACATCCTTGGCATCAATGACACCTCCTAGCTTACCTAGCTCCTTCGCTTTCTCTCTGGCTTCATCTGTCTGCGGGACGAAGGACGGAAGCCCTGGAAACATGCGGCTGAAGACATCATCCGGAAAGCGTGGACGGGTCGGTCTCGTAACGGTTAGATTGTTCTTTTCCGAGAGATCTTCTGCGGCGAATACCTCATCTACGGTGCCGGACAATAGTCCGGCAAAGCCAAGAATGAGACACCATGTCGCTCGAAGGTGCATGTGGATTCCTCCTACATTGAAATGATGAGCAATAGACCGTTCCGATGACGATCTCACACCAAACGTTCCTCACGGCGATGACCATCGCTGGTAGATGTTTCGTTTGAGCAAGAGTTGGGCCGCCATGCGCGATCTGAGAATTTGGTGAAATCCCACACAAATGGATCTGATGGTTCAAGGCAGCTTGTATTTCTGTAGTTGAGCGCCAACGGATGAATGCTCCTAGTATCAAGAACTGATGTCCTATGAATACAGGTAATACAGTGTACGGATGATGACCGAAGTCTTCTGCATGCGGGTGTGAAAAGTTGCGAGGTCGGGAGGGGAGCCAAGCAGTGGGATCGGTTGTCATCATCGGAGGTGGGGCGGCAGGACTCATGGCTGCTGAAGCAGCCGTTACGACCGGCCTCCGGGTGGATGTCTATGACTCGATGCCGTCTGTAGGGCGAAAATTTCTATTGGCTGGGAAAGGCGGTCTGAATCTCACGCATTCGGAGCCGATGGACTCCTTTCTCTCTCGCTATGGGACGCGCCGGGCATTCATCGAACCGGCGATTACATCATTTCCTCCGACGGCTCTGCGGGCGTGGGCTCATGAACTTGGTGTGGAGACGTTCGTCGGTACCTCCGGACGGATCTTCCCTCTTGATATGAAAGCAGCGCCACTGTTGCGCGCATGGCTGCGCCGCCTGAGACTCAATGGTGTACGGTTTCATGTGCGACATCGATGGTGTGGGTGGGATGAGCAGGGAAGGCTTCGTTTTCTCACCGCGGATGGAATATCGCTTGTGCAGGCGGATGCGGTGGTGTTGGCCTTGGGCGGAGGCAGCTGGCCCCAACTTGGTTCTGATGCTGGGTGGGTGAAGATCTTGTTAGAGCGGCATGTGCCGATCGCACCACTGAAACCCGCCAATTGTGGGTTTGATGTTCGGTGGAGCCAACATTTTCGTACCAGGTTCGCTGGATATCCCGTCAAGACTGTGGCGCTTGTGGTGAGCGATGTGGACGGCTCGACGATCCGTCACATGGGAGAATTCGTCATTACCGCGAATGGTGTGGAAGGGGGAATCATGTATATGGTGTCAGCTATCGTGCGCGATGCGATCACTGCCGAGGGCATGGCGACTCTGAGGCTCGATCTCGCTCCTGATCGACCCCTGAAGCAGCTCGCAACCGATCTTTCTCGACCCCGTGGAAAACGGACGGTTGCCACGCATCTCAAGCGGTGCGCCGGGATTACCGGTGTGAAGGCCGGTCTGTTGCGCGAGGCCGTGCCGAATGATGTGTTGGTTGATCCCGCTCGCTTGGCTGCTGCGATCAAAGCCCTTCCGTTGACGCTGACGGCACCTCGGCCGATCGAGGAAGCCATCAGTACGGCCGGCGGTCTCTCATTCAAGGCTCTTGATGACAGCCTGATGGTCCGTGCTCTCCCGGGAGTGTTCTGTGCAGGGGAAATGCTGGATTGGGAGGCACCCACGGGAGGCTATCTGCTTACAGCTTGTCTCGCAACGGGACGCCTTGCTGGAGACAAGGCTGCACAATGGAGCAAGACTCAGGTGATGCGATAAGCGTACGGATAGCGGGATCGATAACGCGCAGGGGCCTGCGCTTAGCTGAGGAGCCAATTCCAGAGTGTGGTGAGCCAGCTGAAGATCATGCCGATCCATGAGTTGTCTGTCTCGGGAGGCTCTGCATTCATCGACGGGGACGGGATCGATGGTGCGGAGGCCGACAGACTCGGTGAAGCAGCCGTTGGTGCCGGGAGTTGTGCCACAACGGGTTCCAGCGTCGGCGATTCTGATGGCGTGGAGAGTTCGGCTGTCATGGCCGGCGTGATGCTCGACTCTTCCTCCTCCGCAACCACCGTCACAGGGGCTTGGCCTTCTTCCCGCTCCTGTTTATACTGTGCGGCCGCAGTCTGCAAGGATGCGCTTTCATGGCGAAGGTCCGCGATTTTTCGCGCGAGGCTCCAACTCTGGTTCATCAACGCCGCGACTTGTCCCTTGAGCGAGGTGAGCACTGCCTCCGCTCGTTGCCTCATGACCGGCAACTGCTCTTCTTCACGCTGAACGGCTGCGCGTAGTTCAGCGGTGCTCGCGTCTTCATGCCGATTGGCGGCTTGCAGCCCGGCGATTTGCTGGTCAAGTTCCTTCACTTCGTCTCGAACCGATTCAAGTGCTCGTGTATGTTCCTGCGTTTCCGCTTTGATCCGATCATACGCGCGTTGGCTGACGCAGCCACCCTCCGCAAAGAGTGCTCCCGCAAGCAGGCATACCGTGATCCCTTGAAAGACGCCTGAGACCATGCTGGTAGGGTTTGTCATAGGCCTCGCCTCATGGGTTAGTGTGACCTGAAGCACTCGTGCCTGGATACGCTGTTGGTTCGAGGGGGAGTTGGCGTAGTGCCTCAACAATCGCTGAATCTCGCAAGATGCTAAGGATGTACACAGATTGGGGGTGTGAGTCAACCCCTTTAGTGATTCGGTGAATGGCGCTTGGACAACATGGGTCCGCTTTGCGTACCATGTGGTCGTCATGGTATCGGAGTCGCCCATATCCATTCGGCTCTCACCGGAGTGTGAAGCCGCCTTGCTCGAACGGTTTCTCAAGGCCGAGGCAATGGCTCTGTGGACGGTTCGATCAGCGCAACTGCAGAATGTGCCTCCGAACGTGTACACCTTTCTCAGAAAGCATGAGGAAGATGAGCAAAAGCATCTGGCCCAGTTTGAGTCGTTGATCGGTCGACAGCCTCGTGAACGTGATCGTCTGCCTTCTGTTCCACGACAGTGGCCGGCGTTGGCGGTGCAGATCTACGGATATGAGTCGTTGGGATTGGAATTCGCTCGCCTCTTGTTGACGCTGCGACCTGATCTTGCCTCGATTCTTGAGGACGAAGTTGTTCATGTCGGCTTTTTCGAACGAGAGGTTCGACGCATTCTCTGCGGAAGTTCTGAGGGCGCTGAACAGGCCCGCGCGTCGGCACGGGCTTGGTGGCGGAGACTGCCGAGAACCGTCGATCGCTACGTGGAAGCGCCGGTGCTCGATCCGTTTCGACAGAGTTTGACCACCCACATGCTGGAGGCGATCGAGCGAAGATTTGTCACGACGGGACTACTGGACAAGAAGGCAGCGCTGAAGGGGTGATTACGCCTGTTCGACGAGGAGGCCGGTCACGGCTCCCATCTTCCGGTATTTGAGCTCTCGTTGTGGGACGAGTTGTTCGACCGGCAAGTCAAGTAACTCAAACAATTGGTTCGTGAGCGTCTTTCCGACGAGATCGTACATGGCATCCGGTTCGCGGTGGGCTCCTCCCAGGGGTTCCGGCACGATCGTGTCGATCACGCCAAGTTCCAGCAGGTCCTGTGCGGTCATTTTGAGCGCTGAAGCGGCGGTCTGAACTTTTTCCGGGCTGTCCCACAGAATGGCGGCACATCCCTCCGGGGAAATGACGGAATAAACCGAATGTTCCAGCATCAGGACACGGTCCGCAACGCCGAGCGCCAAGGCTCCTCCGCTCCCACCTTCGCCGATGACGACCGAGATGATCGGGACGGTCAACCGAGACATGACGAACAAGTTCCGCGCAATGGCTTCAGCTTGTCCGCGCTCCTCGGCGCCGATTCCAGGGTAGGCTCCGGGCGTATCAATAAAGGTCAGAATCGGACGGTTGAACTTTTCCGCGAGCTTCATGAGCCGGAGGGCTTTCCGGTATCCTTCCGGGTTGGGCATCCCGAAATTTCGTTGCATGCGTTCCTTGAGCGTCTTGCCCTTCTGATGGCCGATCATCATCACGGGACGGTCGTTAAACCGGGCAAACCCGCCGACGATAGCCCGGTCATCTCCATAGGCCCGGTCGCCGTGAAGCTCAAGAAAGTCTCGAGTCAGTTCGCGAATGTAGTCGAGTGTGCTGGGTCGTTGCGGGTGACGAGCGAGCTGCGTTCTCTGCCAGGGACTCAGGTTCTTATACAGCTCGTGCTCAGCCTGCGCCAGCTTGGCCCGAAGTTTTCGAAGATCGTTTTGGGAGCCGGCTTTTCCGCTGGTTGCTGCCGCGGAGAGTTTCTCGATTTTCTCTTCAATCTCGCGGAGGGGCTTTTCAAAGTCGAGGTAGTCGCGCATGGACGTCAATCGATTCCTTCGCAGTGATGGTGGACCGATCGTGGTTGATCCCCAATAATACTGGTTCCTACGATAGCAAAGAAAGGGCCCCTTTGCCTAGTACTTCCTCGACATCCGACATGAAATGGTCGCTGGGGCAGATCGTCACATTCGGCAGCGGATTGGTCTCAGCTTCCAAACGTGCCTCTGTCCGGAACAGCATGGAGACGGTGGTGCTGCCTGGATGCCGGCGGAAGACATCGGCCAAGCGAGGTAATTGCTCTCGCACGTCAGGGTGATCCGTGAGCTGAATGCGGATCCGTTTGATGGATTGAGCTTGAACCTCAGCTAACGGTTCAATTTTGCTGCCACGAATCTTGGTCCCTTTGTCGCCGCGATCGATCGTCCCGGTGATGCGTACGATCTGTTCAGGTATCATCATCTCACCAGCCGTCTTAAACAAGTCCGGGAACACGATGATTTCCGTCGTGCCTTGCAGGTCTTCGATCGTCAGATAGGCCATGCGATCGCCCTTCTTCGTCAGCATGGATTTGACGGCGGCGATGACCCCGCAGATCTTGACCTCACTCCCATCCGCGCAATCTTTCAGCCCTGTCGTCGTCGTGGTGGACAAGGCACCCAGCATGGTTTCGTACCGCGTCAATGGGTGGGCGGAGATATAAAACCCGGTGAGTTCGCGCTCGTATTTCAATCGTTGGGCTTGATCCCATTCTGCGATCGACGGCAATGGTGGAATCGGTAGAGGCGCGGACATCCCGTGCCCATTCATCTCCTCCCCGAAGATACTGATCTGACCGCAGTCACGCTCGCGCTGAGCCGCGGCTCCTTCCTCCACCGCTTGGTCCAGCACGGCGATCAGCTGTGATCGCCTGGCCCCGGTGGAATCGAAGGCACCGGCCTTGATCAGACCTTCCAACATCCGTTTGTTGACCTTGTGGAGATCGACTCGTCGGCAGAAGTCAAAGAAGGAGGTGAAGGAACCCGTCTGGGTCCGCACGTCCAGGACCGACTCCACGGCGCCTTCACCGACATTCTTAATGGCGGCCAACCCGAATCGGATGACGTCTTCGGCGACGGCGAAGTGCTTTTGGCTGGCGTTCACATCGGGGCCCAACACTTTGATCCCTAAATCGCGACATTCCGTAAAATACCCGACCAACTTGTCTTGATTGCCCATATCGGTCGTCATGAGGGCCGCCATAAACTCGGTCGGATAGTGCGCCTTGAGGTATCCGGTTTGATAACAGACCACCGCATAGGCGGCGGCATGTGATTTATTGAACCCATATCCGGCGAACTTTTGAATCAACTCGTACAACTTCTCCGCTTTTTTCTCGGGAATCTTGTTCTCTGTGGCCCCGTCAATGAATTTGACGCGCAGCTTTTCCATTTCCTCTGGCTTCTTCTTCCCCATGGCACGACGAAGAATATCGGCTTGTCCCAACGAAAAGCCGGCGACCTTGTTGGCAATCGCCATCACTTGTTCTTGGTAGACGATCACCCCGTAGGTATCCTTGAGGATTGGTTCCAATTCAGGAACTTCATAGGTAATGGTGACCTTGCCCTGTTTCCGCTTGATGAAATCCGGGATGAGATCCATGGGGCCAGGTCGATAGAGCGCAATAATGGCGATGATATCTTCGAATCGGTCCGGCTTGAGTCCGGTGAGCAGATCACGCATTCCGGAGCTTTCCAACTGAAACAAGCCAGTGGTTTTCCCCGAGCTTAACAGCGCAAACGTGGCTGGGTCGTCAAACGAAACCTGATCAATGACGAGTGGGGGGCTGCCGGGATGCGTCTCGTTGATCAAGGTCTCGGCACGGCGAATCATCGTGAGGGTCTTGAGTCCGAGAAAATCGAATTTCACAAGACCGATTTTCTCGACGTCCCCCATCGAGTACTGGGTCACCACTTCATCGTTGGCCCCCTTGTAGAGGGGCACATGGTCGGTGAGGGGGCCTTCAGAAATCACGATGCCGGCCGCATGGGTCGAGGCATGGCGCGCGAGGCCTTCAAGGGACTGCGCGTTGGTCATCAGTTCTTTAACTTTAGGATCAGTGTCGACCAGCTCGCGTAAGCGAGGTTCGGTCTCCAGGGCTTGCTGAAGGGAGATGTTCAACTGGTTGGGAATGAGCTTTGCGACCTTGTCCGCGTCTGCATAGGGCATCTCCAGCACACGTCCGACATCGCGGATGGCGGCTTTCGCTCCGAGCGTCCCGAAGGTAATGATCTGAGCGACATGGTCGGTCCCGTATTTTTCCACCACATAGTTGATGACCTCTCCACGGCGATCCATGCAGAAGTCCATATCGATATCGGGCAGGGAGACCCGTTCAGGGTTCAAGAATCGCTCAAATAAGAGGGTGTACACCAGCGGATCAAGATCGGTAATCCGAAGCGCATAGGCGACAAGACTGCCGGCTGCCGAGCCTCGTCCCGGGCCTACCGGAATGTTGCGTGATCGGGCAAACCGAATGATATCCCAGACGATGAGGAAGTATCCGGCAAACCCCATTGAACAGATGACCATGAGTTCTTCACGAAGCCGTTGGTCATAGACGGCCGATGCCATGCGACTGGGGCGCTCCTTGAGTCGTGCTTGTAGACCCGCCAGTGCAAGATGCTCGAGATAGGACTCACGGTCCTTGAATCCATCAGGGATACGGTATTGCGGGAGGTAGGTCTTGTTGAGCGGAAGGTCGAGTGCGCAATGATCCGCAATACGGCAGGTATTCATCACTGCGCCTGGAAACTCCGCAAACGCCGGAGCAATCTCTTCAGTAGATTTGACGTACAGCTGGTCCGTGTCGAACTTCATCCGGTGTGGATCGCCGACGGTTTTCCCGGTTTGCAGACAGAGCATGAGCTCATGGGGACGCGCATCTTCCTTGTTCAGGTAGTGACAATCGTTGGTCCCGGCCATCGGGATCCCGAGTTTCTTGTGAATTTCCACGAGGCCGGCATTCGCGATACGCTGATGATCAAGTCCGTTCGCCTGCACTTCAAGATAGAAATGGTCCTTCCCGAAAATCTCCTGAAATTCTCCCGCCACCGCCATGGCGCCATCCATATCTTTCTGGCCGATGAGATAGGGGATTTCACCACTCAAGCAACCTGACAGCGCGATGATGCCGTCATGATGGAGCTTCAACAATTCCTTGTCGATACGCGGCTTATAGTAGAACCCTTCAAGATATCCCTTACTGACCAGCTTGATGAGGTTCTGGTAACCGGCGAGATTTCTCGCGAGCAGAATCAGATGGTAATAATCGTTATGGGCAAGCCCGCTATCTTTCTTTGCATGGCGACTGCCTAACGCCATATAGGCTTCACAGCCGATAATGGGTTTGACCCCCACCTCTTTTGCCTTGCGGTAAAATTCGACGGCACCGAACATGTTGCCATGGTCGGTCATGGCGACGGCCGGCTGGTTGAACGATTTGATTTGGCGCACCAGTGGATCGATCTGATTGGCGCCGTCGAGCAGGCTGAATTGTGTATGAAGATGAAGGTGAACGAAAGAAGATGCCACGAACGGTACACCTCGTTGCGCGATTGTAGTCAGGGTGAACGAAGGAGTCAACGGCAGGGCAAAGTAGGATGGGCCGTTCGCCTGTCGCAGGCCGATACTGGGGCAGGTGGCCTAGCTAACAGTCTGCTCAAAAGCTCAACATATGTGCTTCGACAAGCTCAGCACGAACGGGAAACCCTCATAGGT
>NIUT01000151.1 GCA_002254365.1 Nitrospira sp. UW-LDO-01 | reverse complement strand
CGGATAGCGGGTACTGCCAGCAGAACATCTCCCAAGGAACCTGGATGCACAATGACGAGCGATCGTGTCATGCGTGGTCCGAGGGGGCACCCTATCGATCATCCATTAGCTCACCGCAGAGGGCGCGAGCGCGAACAAGGTCAGCCGGTGTATTGACATTCAGAAACGAGCGCCCGTCGGGATCAACTTCGCGAACCTCATCCTCCGTGACCAGACGAACACGGAGTGTCGGGGTTGCAAGCAGCCGCTGTAGTTTTAGATCGCCGCTTCGAATAAGTTCCTCCACCACCGACTGACAGTTTCGGTTGTAAACCGCATGAGCCGGCTGAGGTCGACCATTCCAATAGGCGAGAACAATATCCACAGCGTCTTTTTGGCCGACCATATACTGGACGAGGCCCTCATGGATAAAGGGCATATCGCAGGCGGCGAGAAAGATATAGGGCGTTGCGGCCTGCTGTAGACCGGTATACATGCCTCCTAGACTTCCGCAAGATGGGATGAGATCACGCAAGACTTGGATCTGAGCCTCGAGGGGCGGACTATCCTGGGCGATGACGATACACACACGTTCAAAAATCCGAGAAAGAACATTGCAGCTTCTTTCCAGCAAGGGACGCTCCCCCACGGTAAGGAAACGTTTATCGGTACCCATTCGCCGACTCTTTCCACCCGCCAGAAGAACCCCGGTGACATCGGAGATCATGAAGCCATCACAATCTACAATAAAAAAGGGGGTGGGTTATCCCCACCCCCTTTCACAGAATAACACCTACTCGCAGTTCAAGGAAAAACTATAAGGTCTTTCCCTTTTTCCTATTTGAACGGCGGGTCAACACCCATCCTTCCAAGAGAACCACACCGACCGCGATGACGACCGGATAAATGTACGTCTCCTGTGGTACCGGCGGGTTCATAAAGGTGTAGTAGAAGGCTGACACAGCCATCTTTCGTCCCGCATCACCATTATGACCATCCCAAGCAAAGAATACGGTCGGGATATATTGACCCACTTCAAAGAAGGTATCTTCATCGTAATCTTGGTCCTTCTTATTTCCCACGGGCCGCTGAATCATGACGTACCACCGGCCATTCTTCCACTCCGCCTTTAGGAGCTTCATGGCCTCTTCATAATTGTCGCGCTCTTCAAAATCCTTATCCCAGCCCGTCCCTTTGAATGCGCGAAGGGATCCATCTGCTTCCCACTTCACGATGTCCATAGGATACTGTTCGTTGGTACCAAACAAGTAGCGCGGCTTGATCGGAGCTGGAAGCTCCTTCCACTTGACGGCGGTTTCAATGCCAATGGCGTCATTATAGACCGCATAGTTATTCTGCTGAGCCGCGATGGACCCTTCTTCACCGGTCTTCGGATCCTGTTCTTTGATATCGATATTAACCTGTGTAGGAGCCCAGGGGAGCTTGCCCTCGGCCACACTCTTCGTTCGATCATCCCACTCAATCAGATAGACAATGTGTTTATCGTTGTAGAGCGATCTCACCCAAATATCATCCAGCCGATTCACAAAGTTCCTTGGCTTGTGGGTAATCTGTCCGCCCATTGCCACGTATCGCTTTGGAGCTTTTTTCCAAGCTTCATGCTCAAGATCGGCTGGGATTTCCCCTTCCACCATATCCGATGGAATGACAAAATTGATTTTCGGCTTATCAGTCAGAGGATCGATTGGTAATGGGTTACCCAATGTATCTCTCTCACAAAGAGAGTTCACAAAGTTAGCAATATCCCAACGCTCGTCCACGCTGGTGTTATCCGCGAAGGACGGCATGGGAGTACCATTGACTCCGGTAGAGAAGGTTCTGAAGATATTACTTACATTGTATGGATCTTGCCTACTCCCTCTGAAGTTCCAACATTTGTGCCAGTTAGCCGGCTGAATGGAAAAGCCCCAGTCATCCTTTAGATTGAAGGCATTCCCATCGCCCCGACCTTCCATACCATGACATTCAACACACTTTTTTTCGACAATTAACTCACCACCACGCTTCTTACTTTCATCGGTGGCAGGTTTCGGCTTCAAATCAGCCAACTGTAGTACGGTCTGGCTCTCTGACTCCTTATCAGTGAATTTCCTATCCTTGACGAGCTGCGTCGTCACGAAAGAAAGAACCTGCTGACGCTGTTCTTCGCTTAAGATGCCTTCCCACG
Source organism: Nitrospira sp. UW-LDO-01 (assembly GCA_002254365.1). GTDB lineage: Bacteria > Nitrospirota > Nitrospiria > Nitrospirales > Nitrospiraceae > Nitrospira_D. Next base: position 6,057 of record NIUT01000151.1, on the reverse strand, counting down.
GGGGCATTGCAGAGCCGGGGAGACCGTGCGTTACCGTTTCGAACAAATCATTCTGACCGGGAGTCGGCTTCTTGGCGTCAAATAAGGGTAATTCCCCGCTGGCCGTATGCCGAATTTTAAACGTTCCTTGATTGAAGTTACGTGGGCGAGGCCAGAGACGATCGGCACCAGGCCCATCACCTGCCCCATCAACCCCATGACACCACACGCACTTGGTGAAATAGACTCGCTTCCCAGCTTCAATCATTTCTGCAGAGGGTTCAGGAGCCAAGTCACCCTTCTTAAATCCTTCGGGTAGCCCTTGCGCTAAAACCGGCGAATATCCAGCACTCGATACTAAAACCACTCCGAAGGCTGCAGCCGCAATGATCCCGGCCTTCTGAGTCATACTGTCCATCATGTTTGGCCTCATAATCTTCATTATGTTTGGTTTGGCATTCTCCATGGATATGGCGACTAATCCCAAGTCCGTGGATAGTAGCCGGTATGCCAATATTCAAACAAAACGACTTTCCAAATTTCATCCACGGTCAGGTGTTGTTCCCATGGTGGCATGACTGAAGCCCATGGGAATCCTTCGTTGGGCAATCCGATACCGCCCTTCGAAACGCGCCAGAAGATAAAGGTCTCTTGCAACTGCGCAATCGTGCCTGGATCGGTAAAGTTTGCAGGAATTGGATTGAAGGCAAAGGCGTGCAACCCTCTCCCATTCAGGTTGTCACCATGGCAGAAATGGCAATTTTGGAAGAAAATCTCTCCACCTTCTCTCACGTACTTCAGATAACCTTGGTTCTTCTCATCCCAGGGGTTGGCATTTGGTTTCATCAAACGCCCCATTCCCTGTTCGACAATATTGGCATTTGAAAATTCTTGATCGTATTTCCCTTCCGGATTAACCCGATAAGGGTTCTGTGACGTTTGCAGCGTATACGTCTTTCCATGAACCTTCGTGCTGGCAGGAGGCGCAGGGTGAACTGTCCGAAGCTCAATAGGCTCTTCAGACTTTGGCATCATGGCATTGAAAGAAAATCCACCCACAAGGATTGGAATAAGCACAAGGTAAACGTACCTCAGGAGCCTATTCATGCCCGTCTGTGCATCAAGGACGTTCATGATCGGCTGCTTAAACTTGTTCCAATCTTCTTCGTTAGCCGACACCCACATGAACACCGTGACAAGACCCACCGTTCCATACATCGCCCGCACACTGAAGGGGATCGGAGGATAGACCCGATACTTGAGGTAGACCATTAAAAATATCCAAAACCCGATCCCTTGCCAAAACCGTGGGAGAGCCATGCCCATTGCACTTGCCATGTAGCTCAGCCCAGTGAAACCGATCACAAAGCATGCCACTTCAAGCAGCAGCTGGATCGGCATATACCCTTCAACTAGTCGCACCGTATTGGATGGAACAACGTCGAAGGTCATCCCACCCAAGAGAAGCAGCCCCGCTACTCCAATCAAGGCACCGAGAGACATCAATGCTTTCATCGGCAAACTCCCTTTACTCTCCGCATGACAAACAACCGGGTCCTAGGAAATCTTTGGTGGCGGCGCTCCGGTTTTCACTTGCGATAAGTAGTCAACGATTTTCTTCAATGCTCCAGCGCTCAATTTCTGGCCGAAAATGGCCGGCATTGTTTTATCTGGGAATGGCTTAACAACGTACGCGCTTGGATCAACGATGGACTCCATAATATACTCCGCCGCTGATTTTGCTGTTCCCTTGTACGTCGGATCCTTTATGCGCTGTGCCGCAGTGGTCCCTTCCTCAAGCTTCGGACCGATCGTCCCCATGGCGCCAGGAATACCAGGGATCGTATGGCAAGACACACACTGAGCTTTAGCAAAAATTTGATCGACAGGCTCGGATCCATCTGCCAGCAGTGATGTCGCTCCTGCAGGCTTATCATCTGCCTGCTTCGGCCGGTCGGCCTCAGGAACAAACTTCTCATACGACTTCACGATTTCATCGAATGATGGAGGCTCAACTCCCTCCCGGGCGTACATCCAGGTATCAACTGCCGCAAGCTCTGCGAGACTGAGCGATATCGGCGGCTTATGAATCGAGGGCATCGGGCTTTCTTTATCATTCGTACCTTTCACCCCGTAACCAGCAACGACATAGCAACTAGGACAGGCATGAGATTCTGCAATGTATTCCTGTACGGTCTCTGCAGTGCCTGAACCAGGAAACGCTTCCTTGACGGAATATTCACGCTTTGATGGGTCACCCTTGGAATACTTAGGATCCTCTAGGCGTTCCTTTCGAGTTGGTAGACCCAACAAGTTTGGCGCTCGCTCACCGAGCATGCCCGCATGGAACGCATGGCAAAGCGGACATTGCCCCTTACCGATCGCACCTTGTTCCTTATTCTTTCCGACGCCGCCAAAGATAATTTCCTCACCCTTGTCAGCCAGCTGCTGAGTGGACATGGTTTCCCACGTAACCTTCTCCTCTACCGGCGGAAACCCCCCTTCCACTTGAGGAAGCCAATTTCCATAACCGGAAAGGAACGCAGCCACGAAGAACATCATGCCACCGATCTTCAGTAGCGCGCTAAGGTTGGTGAAGTACAGCGCCATAATGAAGGTTGTCACCGTGATCATCACTAAGGAGACAGGTAGCAACCGGCTTTCGCCATAGAAGTTAGTCTTGTAATTGGCGATCGCCATAAAGAGAAGGAAACAGGATACCATCCCAATGAACGTCTTAAATACTGCGCGCTTCTTCGCAGCTGGGTCGCTGATGCTTACTTGAAAATAAACAAGCAGACCCGCAATGATGGCCAAAGCCATCCAACCCATCGACAGTGCTTCTGCAATCAAATTACCCAAGGTCGTGACCTCCTACAGCTACAACTCAAGTGGCGACATACCTCCACTCGATCCGTTGAGCCGACTATCAAAGAAGACACAGGTTAATGACTGGGAGCCGGCTGCGGAACACTACCAGGGATTCCGGCTTTGGATTCAACCGGAACCTTTTTCGCCGTTAAGCTACCCAACCAGAAAACAAAAAGAATAGTAATCCAGAAAAATAACACATTGGCCGAAATCATATTGGCAGCAAATCCTACCGTATGGGTATAGGCCCATGGAGAATTGTCTCTCATGATTTCATTGACATGCCAAAAGAGCCTAACGGACGAGCGAATATAGCCCATCAATGCCATCATCCAAGTAAACGCTGTCGCCAACATAATAAGGGCGTATTGCGATCGAGCTGAAATCTTACCCCACTCGATCGCCCCCATTTGCTTTGCCCCCTTCATCATGAAGCTATTCAGTGCAAACATGAAGAAGAGACAAGACAAGGTTGTCGCTACCTGAGGAACAGACAGACCTACACGAACGTTTGCCGGGATATAATATCCGTACACCGCAAGGAATATAATATTGAAATAGGCGCAGGCGAAGAACACGCCCATAAAGATGTTACCGAACTTCGCCCAAGATACAGTTGAGACTTTATTGCCTCGCATATACCAGACGAAGCTCAATACCGTGGTGGTAATAATGACGTTAATGCCTCCGTTTTTCGCAGACATAACTCCAAAATTACCCAATACTGGATGCTGCTGACCTCCCATGGCTTTCAGCTCCGCCGGAGTCATCACCATGGTGTGCGGAGTAATGAAGACGACAAAGCCGCAGGCAAGCAGGAAGACCAGATACTTAATATATCGCTGATACTTCTCTGCCCCACGCATACGCCCCATGGCCTGCCAGAGATAGTAATTTGTGCACAAAAATAGAATGCCGATCATGGTGGCTTGAATAATGAACAACCAAGCAAGCAAACCACCCATCAAGGTGATACCCATTTGCTGACGATAGGCATAAACCTCGCGCATGAGCCAATATCCGGCGAATGGCAATGGGATCAAAAACGCCACACCCAGAGCCATAGCGATATAGCCCATCCAATCATAGTGGGCTCGATCCTCATCCGTCTTGGAAGCCAAAAACTTGTATGCAGCATAGGCCGCAACCACACCGCCACCGAACGCCATATTACCCAGGATTCTGTGCAGGTTAAGTGGATTCCACAGTGCGGTATGAATCACATGCCAAATATTGCCAAGGTACCGCCCCTGCTCATCAACGCCGGCAGGCGACATCATGAAACCGATCCAAGAATTTGCAAGGAACATGAGCAATGTTCCTATCACGTTCAAAACCACCGACATACTCAGATGGATCCACTTCAAGAAACCCTCTCGCATCTTGTCCCAGCCATAGTAGTAGATATAGAGAGTCCCGCTCTCCGCCACAAACATCAATGCATAGATGTGCATGACCGGACGGAAGATACCCGACAAATACGAGAAGAAGGATGGATACAGAGTCAAGAAGGTAAAGATCAGGATACCCCCCAGAATAGCCGTGAGAGAGTAGGCAGTAAGGCTGATCTTAATGAAATCATAAGCCAATTGATCATAGCGCTTCGCGAGCGCCTTATCCTTCGTGACAACCCCCATAAACTCGATGATCATGCAAAAAATCGGTACGGCCAGCACAAAGCTGCCGTAGTAGAGATGCTGCTGGTTCGCAAACCAGAGCAAGACGCGACTTTCAAAGTTATACCTCGGATAGTCCTTCACACCATCCGTCGTCTTAGGAGCGGGAGCACCAGACACGATTCCTTCGGTCTTATAATAGACATCCCGACCCTTTTCGACTTTATCTCCATCCTTCTTTGCCGCATCGCCCGCATGAGTCTCTTCACCGATAGCCAGTGAAGGCAACGCCACGACGACCGGAAGCAGAAGGAGGCCGACCATCATGCAGAGCGCTACAATCGAGAATATGCGCTTGCCGGCTAAAAGGCCCATGGAATACCTCCTTAATACCCTACGTTAAATGTATGATTTTCAGAATACCCGATAACACCTTCAGGAGGGCTTAGTTCTTGAAGAGATACCAAAAGTCCAGCCCCTGCATATCCATGAGGTAGTGATCAACCATCACAAAATAACCAACCGTAATAATAAGAGAAACAACAAATGCAATGATTGGATTGTTAAGAACGCTCATCTTCTTCCTCTCCTCCGTCGACCAATGCCATCAATCAGTCACGCCGGACAGCCCCAATTCCCACGACAGACTCTGCTCAAAAATCAACAAGGGCACTGAATACCGGCAAACCAATAGAAAAACCATAGACCGACAGCTAAAGTGAGATAAAAAATCATCTTTCCGATTTTTACCTTTAGTTCGCTATCAGGGGTAGCTGTTGCCATCGTCATTAACTCCCGATCAAAATAGTGGGTAAGTGGCTAAAATTTAGAATTACTGCATTTCCTTGACAGGCACCCGGCCCTGTGTTATCAAAATTTCTCAAATTTCAACACGAATTAGCGAGGAAATTGTGTCGAAAAACTCAAAAGTGTTTGACATTATAGTTTTGGCTGGAATGGTTGTCAACATCATTTTGGCCGTGTTTTTGATCCTTTACTACTTTGATTTTCTGTAAGTTCTTCCGGCTTTCCCTTCTCTTCACCTACCGTACCGACAGGTGAATTTGCACAGCGAAATCCGATCGTTTCATCTCGAAAGTCTTGCATCATCTTGCTTCGACTGGTAATTCGAACATCGCCACCTGCTGTCGTGTATCCTCCCCCACGAAGCACTCGGTAGGTGCCGTACTCAGGACTCGGTGGATTCTGATCCGGTGAGCGCTTATAGTAAGTCTCATCGTACCAATCTGCCACCCACTCCATGACATTGCCGGCACCATCCATCACTCCATAGGGACTCTTGTCGCTCTGAAATGTACCGACACGCGCCGAAGCTTCATGACCATCCTGCACACGAGCCCAATTTGCCCCATCAGGTTGCTCCGTATCTCCCCATGGCCAGAGTCTTCCATCCGTACCGCGCATCGCCTTTTCCCACTCAGCTTCGGTAGGCAGCCGTTTACCCTTCCATCGACAGTACCCATCAGCGTCGTCCCATGACACATAAACGATGGGCTGATTGATCCCACGCACCTTGGCTCCGCTCTTGGCATAGCGCGAAGGGAGTCCTGGTTTTCGATGCCCTGTGGCC
>NIUT01000150.1 GCA_002254365.1 Nitrospira sp. UW-LDO-01 | reverse complement strand
GAAACCGGGACGCGGCTTTCAGCATTCCGTTCTGAGGCGAGCCATTGCACCACCCAGCGACCAAAAAACAGGGCTTGGCCGAAGAAACCGATCCCCACCCAGAGTGCTTCAGTGGTCATGAGGCGCTTGGAGGGAGATGCTCATGGTCTGTTCTTGCAGGAGTGTCTTCAGTCTCGTGGGGTTCGGTTGCTGGTTACGAAATTTGTACTGGATGACGCGGTTCTGCATCCACCGTACAGCAATCAGATCATACAGCGATTTGAAGAGACGATTGCCCATTCCATATTTCGACACACCATGAATCCGGGGATAGTGACGAACGGGGACTTCGGTGACTGTGAATCCGTACATTAACGCGAGAGCCGGGAAGAATCGATGCATGCCCTCAAACAGCCGGATTCGTTCCAGCACCTGGCGCCGAAACACCTTGAGTGGGCATCCCGTATCGTGGACCCCGTCATGTGTGAAATAGTTTCGGAATCGATTGGCGATCAACGATGAGAATTTTTTCACGAGCCCATCCTGACGTTGTTGCCGCCATCCACACACCACATCATGGGTGGTCGTATGCGGCAGGAGCTTCAGGATGTCCTCACTATCCTGCTGGAGATCGCCGTCGATCTGGATGATGAGTTCGCCGGAAGATTGGAGAAAGCCTGCCTCCAGGGCACAGGTTTTGCCGTAGTTTCGATCAAAATGAAAGACACGGATTTGCTGGTGCTGGGCGGCTAAGCGGTCCAACTCTTCACTGCTGCCGTCGCTGCTTCCATCGTCCACGAAAATAATCTCGAAAGGACGGGAGTGTGACGGCTCGTACGAATCCATCACCTTCAATAGGCTGGTAATAAGAGGAGACAAGTTCTCCCGTTCATCCTTGATCGGGATGATGACAGAGGCCCAAGGGGATGGTGAGGTCATAGTGTGCAAAAACCGGAGGACACGATTATTTAATCAGACTCGGCATTCTAGCGGAAGGGGGAAAGAGGGTCAAACGCTTGAGAATAATGGTGCAGGGTTGTGACAAGACAGGAGAGAGATTACTTGCCGGCAGACACGACGGTAAAGCGCATGGTGCCCATTAGACTCATCTCGTTGATTTGCTCACCGGTATGGATCTCAATTTTGTATCGACCGGACTTCCAGCCTCCGCTGGGTGCTGACAATCTGAGGTAACCGCTTTCATCCTCTAAGGCGATGCGCATGGCATCCTCGCTCACCAGCGTTTCCGGAGAAAGCCCTGGCACCTGTTCTGGTGTGCAACGGCCAAACACCGTGAAGGCCTGATAGTGTTGATGCAGGGTAAAGACGATGACAATTGCGGTCGTATCCGGAGAGAACCGTTCCGTGGGGTGGATCGGCACGATCTCATGGGTACGCTGGAACCCCAAGCGCTCCTCAAAATCCTCCGCCAAGGTAATCGAACGAAACAAACCCTGTGGGGGAGCATCAAAATCATAGGTCTTTATATCTTCGGTGCGGTTTTGAAACTCGGAGATCGGCACATTTTCTGTGAGAGGGAGTTCTTCGCCTGTCACCACCGTGCTCCATAGGACGGCGGCCACCATCCCCATGCCGGCTACGGGTGATCGCTTCATCAGCATGTCTGTCTGCTACACCCGTCGCGGTTGTGCTGTCAAGAAAACGGGGAGCAAGCGACCCATTGCGACATTTTCGAACCATCTGTTAGGATTTCGGCCATCGTTTGTCCGATATCTCGACAATAGGCATGAATGGTGATGGAACACTATGTTGCAAGATGCTGATGCTCTTCCACAGCTAATTGGCGAATACAAGCCACTCGACCAGTGGCAGACCCATCTCAACCAGGTGTTTTATCGGTTGCGCGGGGACCAACTCCGATCCTACTATCAGACCTTCGCCTCCGCGGATTTCAGATTGGCCCATGCGTTGGCAGCTGACTACTACGAGCAGGTCACAAAACGTGAGAAAGCGTCAGGTGTCGGGCGTCAGGCGTCACGCGAGAATGCGTCGGAGTCGCGCCTCACCCTTCACTCCTCACCCCTCACGATTCTTGAGTTTGGCCCCGGGAATGGCAATCTGGCTGCCTGCTTCTTGACCCATCTCAAAGTGCTGGACAAGCAGGGGACGATCTACCCCCGCGTGCGGTATGTCATGGTTGATTGGGAGCAGCCGGTGTTGGATGGCGCGTTAGCCCATCCGGATTTAGCGGCCCACCGGGATCGCCTGGATAGTCATTGCGGTTCAATTGAGCATGTGGCGGGTCTGGCTGAGGGGAGCGTGGACCGCATCTTCTGCAATGAGTTGTGGAACGATCTGCCCACAAAATTGTTGGCGAAACATGGTGGAGACATCGAGGAAGAATATATCCGCCCCAACTTGAGTGAGTTTCTCCATGCCAAGATCCAGGATTGGTCTGGGTTTGTCGGGGCGTTTCAGGAGAAGGATCTCGAGGCGCTCAAGACGTTCCCGCCGTTCTTAGATGAGCTCGTGTGGGAAAAAGAGTATCGGAAGATCGAGTGGAAGGATGTGCCATACCGAAAGACGATCGTGGAGTTTCTTCACGCCATTGATCCGGAAGTGTTGGTGCCGGTGAATCTTGGCGCCTTTGCGACGCTGAAGGAGGCCAAACGAATATTGGCTCCTGACGCGGTCGGGCTCAGCGTCTTCGATGCCGGGACGGGCGACCTCAAAGTGCTCAACGATCCTGAGAAGCCCTGCTACGGCCAATTCGGCGGACAATATAGCTTTATGATCAACTTTACGTTGGTCGAGGCTGTGGCCAAACACCTGGGCTTCAAGCAGACAACCCTGGAGGCTCAGCGGGAATTTGTGGGGCGATCATTGAACACGAACGTCATCACCCTGATGGATCTCTTGGCCACCCATCCGTCCGCTGGGCCGAAGCTCCAAGCATGGGAGCAGGACCGTTTGGTTCTGAAGACCATTCGAGCACTGGATGAGACATTCGAAAGCCCCTATCGTCGCCGGCTCGCATTTCCACTCGGTACGAATATTCCACCGGAAGAGCGGGAGACTCTTGGGGCGCTTCTGCGTTCGTTGAAAGAGACTGGTATCCCGGACACCGTGGCCTATGTGACCGAGGAGGAACTTGCGCGCGCGCAGAGGGATCTCGAAGATATCGGTTATGATCCCGATACGATCGCAATCGCCATGAGCGCCCCTCCCAGCCCGATTGAATATTGCCACTTCGCTTGTCGGTAACGGGCAACGCCGGTTCGAACCGGTTGTATTCTGAGTGTTGATGCATCCAGAATGCAAACCACATAAGGAGAGCGCGATGAGCTCCTTCGGTACAGGCATAGCCGGGCTCGTGGGAACCGTGGTGTTTCTCATGGGGATGTTGTCCTTTTGCCAACGGAGATGGCTCGTCGGTTGTGCATGGCTGATCTCGGGTGTGTTCCTGATCGGCCTCTTGACCTTCCTTGACAAGCCGGGATTGCACCAATCAGAACCGCCGGCGGTCCGATCGACAGGCGGGTAGTCTCCGTTCAGACGTAGCTCCTTCTCGCTGCAACCCAATCACTCCGCAAACCGCATGCCAAAAAAATAAGCCGTAGGCTTCACCGCTTTAAGGCCTCCGAACATCAATGCTATACGATGCAGAGCGTATCGATGGAAGGTAGTCGTGGTGCTCAATGCCGCTTGACTCACTTGCGAGTCCTAAGCCCAGAAGCCTTCTGCATTGGCGACGCGCTTCATCGGTGTCGTCAACGACATCAGTGATCGAACGAGGCCGACTGACCGTCGTAAATTTGGTTTGCTGACCATGACAGCGTAGGGCAGTTTGCGCGACTTGCCTTCACGTGGCCGCTCCGTTGACAGAGGTGGTGTCTACGTATATCACGATGTATATACATTGCCATGTTGAAGAGGGCTTGTAATGGCGACGCGGAAAAAGACGAAGCTCTTTATGAGTGGTAACAGCCAGGCCGTCAGAATCCCCCGAGAATTTCAGCTGGAGGGTGACGAAGTCGAGATTCAACGGAGGGGCAATACGCTCGTCATTCGTCCAAAGGCGCGGACCTGGCAGCTGCTTCTGGACAGCCTTGCCCTGTTTACCGACGACTTCATGGAAAAGGGGAGGCAGCAACCGACGGTCCAGAAGCGAAAGTCTTCCTTCACATGAAGGTGATGCTGGATACCAACATCTGTATTTACCTCATCAAACAACAACCTCCCACCATCCTTGAACGTTTTCTCTCTCATCCGGTCGGAGATATCGGTATGTCCAGTGTCACTGCCGCTGAATTGGCGTATGGAGTGACCAAGAGTCGTCACGTGACCAAGAATCGGCACGCGCTTAAGCAGTTTCTTGATCCTCTTGATGTCGCCGCGTTCGACCAGGCGGCAGCCTGGGCGTATGGCCGTTTGCGAGAGCAACTTGAGGCAAAAGGAACTCCAATCGGCTCGATGGATATGCTCATCGCCGCCCATGCGCTGAGCCTTGGCGTCTGGCTCGTCAGTAACAATCTCAAGGAGTTTCGACGCGTCCCCGGTCTGCGCCTTGAAAACTTGGTTTGAAAATAGAACAGGGGCGCGCTGTATCTTCAACATCGTCCAGGATGTTACTCTGAGCTCTCCTGCCTCGAGCGCTGTCCGCACCGCGTAGCGTTGACTCACTCACAATCCATTTATATACTTACGAATCACCCGGAGGCGACTCAAATGAAAATAGCCATCGGCTTGCTCGTCCTCGTCGTGCTTCTCGTCGGCGGGGTGTTCGCACTCCCTTTTCTCGTCGACCTCAATAAGTATCAAGATCAGTACAAACCGCTCATCGAAGAGGCGCTGAATCGTAAGGTTCAGCTGCAAGACATTCGCTTAACGGTCTGGCCAAGGATCGGCGCGCGTGTGGCGGGATTTGCGGTACTGGATGATCCGGCTTTTAGTTCAGGCCCGTTTGCGTCCCTTTCTTCATTGGACGTGGGTGTGAAGCTGATACCGTTACTAAGCGGCAAGGTGGAGGTCGAAGAGATCACGCTCCACAATCCGGTCATTACGGTGATCAAAAATAAGAACGGAGTCCTGAACGCCTCGACCATCGGACGAAAAGGTGTGCCGGTTCCAGAGAAGCCCTCGCGTGCTCCGATTCCTTCGACGGAAGGTCCGCTCAAGCTTCTGGCGTTGCTCGCCGTGGACCACGTATCGCTCGATGGGGGGAAGGTGACCTACCGTGACCTGTCAGCTGCGAACCCGACAGAGTATGTGGTGCAAGATCTGGAGCTGGTCCTGCGTGAGGTTCGCCTTGGTCAAACGCCACAGCTCCATGTCGCGTCACTCGTACAGCCATTCAATCTCCCGGTGAGGCTCGATGGGACGTTTGGCCCGTTGAGAGAGACGATGGACATCGATGTAGTCAATTTCCAGCTGGGCATAGGGAAAACGGATTTCACAATCACTGGGAAAGCAGCCGGGAATGATGCAACGATCAACATCAGTTCACCGATGATCAGTACGGCGAATCTCCCAGTGACGCTTCCTCTGAAGAAGCCAGTTGAGGTCAAAAACTTCCAGCTTGCCGCCGAGGTGAAAGGGCAGGAGGCTAAACTGAATTCCTTGTCGTTCCAACTGTTTGAGGGGCAGGTCAAGGGGCAGGGAAAGATGATTGCGGGAGCAGAGCTGCCTCCATTCAAGGGTATGGTCACGATTCAAGACTTACAACTCGGCCCGGCGCTGAATGCCGTCTCGGACGCGCCGGTGTCGGTGAGCGGTACTGCCGGGGCCGACCTGTCGCTACAAGGCAAGGGGTTCTCCATGCCGGATCTGACCAAGGCCTTGGAAGGGACCGGTCACCTGGCTGTGAAGGATGGGAAAATCGAAGGAGTGAATATCCTCCAAGAAGTGGCCGACGCGCTCAAGGTTGCCGGCATTTCGATGGGTGACGCGAAGGCCACGGCGTTTTCGACGATCGAGACCGATCTGGCTATCAAGCAAGGGGTGATCAATGTGCAGCGGCTCCTGATGGACAGCCATGATTTTCAGGCGACCGGCGGAGGCACCGTTGGCTTTGACCAAAAACTGAACTTGCTCGTGAACCTCAATCTGTCACAAGATGTGAGTCAAAAGATTTCAGCTGCGTCGCCTGTCGTCCAAATCGCTATGAAAGATGGGCGACTCAGCCTTCCACTCACGATTTCCGGAACGGCTCAGGTTCCTTCGTATGGGGTCGATGTGAAAGGCCTGACCGGAAAGGTACAGGAACAGGTGAAAAAGAAGGTGGAAGAAGCCGTCGGCGGATTGCTCAAAGGCACGACGAAACCAGAAGACTTGAAGAAGGAAGGACAAGAGCTCCTCAAGGGGCTCTTCGGGAGATAAGCACATGCCGTCAATGAATGTTGTGGATACGCTCACGCAGTATGCCGTGCAGTACGGGCTACAGGCGGCCGTTGGGCTGGGTATCTTGGTCGCGGGGATGATGGCCTCACGTGGGGCCGGGAATGTTGCTCAACAGGCGCTCGAAAAGCAGACGCTTGAACCGCCGGTCCGCTTGCTCCTGGTGCGCATCGTCAAGATCGTGGTGATGCTGTTTACGGCCATGATCGCTCTGCAGGCAATGGGTGTGCCCATTGCCCCGTTGATCGCCGGCGTCGGTGTCGCCGGCGTGGGCATCGGACTGGCCTTGCAAGGCGTGTTGAGCAATGTGATGGCCGGGCTCTCGATTATCTTCAGCAAACCCTATAAGGTCGGTGAACATATCTCGCTGTTGGGCGTGCATGGGGATGTCGAGGTCATCGATATCTTTACGACGACACTGAAGCATGCGGACCATTCCCGCGTCATCATTCCCAATCGCAAAATTGTGGGAGAAATTTTGCACAATTTCGGTGTGATCCGTCAGGCTCAGATGACGGTCCCTCTGTCCCATCGCGCCAATGTCGATGATGCGCTGGCGCAGGTGCAAGACATACTTCAGCAGCATCCTAAGGTGTTGAAGGAGCCTGCTCCCGGCGTAGGAGTGTCGGCTGTGGGTGAGTCATCTCTGACGCTTGCTGTGAGTCCGTGGACCGCAGTGGGAGATTACGGGGCAGTACAAGGCGAGTTGAATAGGCTGATTCTCGAGCGATTTCTGGCGCGTGGGATCGAACTACCCACTTCTCGCCACCAGGTTCACCTGGTGAAAGACTAGTACCCTCCAGATCACGAACGTCCGGCCTCCCCCTCAAGGTGAAGGATCAACCCAAGCTCATCGATTCTGTCTTGTTGGCGTCGGCTTGCCGGTGCTAGGATAATCTCCTCCACGTGGCAAACGGGAAGGAACGCGAACCACAGGAGAGCGTGTAGGAGAACGCTGATCTTTCGGTCAGATCTATGTTGTGGGGTTGTTCACATCCATCGCCATCTCGTGAGGTGAGGTCATGAGTCGATTAACCACTACCGACCAATCTGTTGAGGCGCATCAAGGTCAAACGGAGCGTCCTCTTCAGAAAGGTGAATTCCCTCCTTCTGACGATCCATCGGCCAGTGGTCATCTCGACAAGATTCGGGACATTCTCTTCGGCGCACAGGCCCGGGAGCATGACCGCCGGTTTGCACAACTCGAACAGCACTTGCTGCGGGAAGCCACCGATCTCCGTCATGATCTCAAACGACGCTTTGAGAGTCTCGAACTCTACATCAAGAAGGAAGTTGAGTCTCTGACGAACAGGCTGTCGACGGAACAGGACCTCCGAGGAGAGTCTGTGACGAGACTGACGCAGGATCTCACGCAACTGGCTGCGACCTTGGAGGAGAAGGCCCGCCGACTCGAACAACAGGCGAGCCAAGCGCAGTCTCATGTCTTGCAGCAGTTGACAGAGCGTACCAACGAGCTGGCGGATGATGTTCGTACTCGTCATGCAGACACGACCTCGGCTCTCGAAAGAGCAATTCGGGACCTCCGTGCCGAAAAGACGGATCGCGCCTCACTCGCAGCCATCTTGATGGAGGCAGCGCAACGACTCTCGAACGGCGAGGCACCTACCAGTCGAGGCTGAGGCAGGCTCAGGCTCCCGGCCAAACTTGAAGGCGTGCGCACTGCGGCTTGTAAGAGTCAGTTTCACGGATGCTTCTTCGGTGGTGTTTCACGCGGGACGGTAGTGTGACGCTATGTCGACTGATCCATACAGACCTCGCCAACCTTCTCAATCCTCACCGGCACGCGTGCCGGTCGACGAAGACTGGACCCAGCTCCGGACGCTGTTACTGGCTCCGGAACAGACGCAACTCGACGAACTCCGCGACCGACTCGACAATCGATCAGTGGAACCTCGGGACGTCAGTCGAGTCCTTCCCGAAGCCTTTGCTCTACGCGGAGGGGGCGACCAGCAGATATCGGCCGTCCTGACTCCCTATGTCGAAAACGGCTTTATTACGACCGTGCGGAAGTCACCGCAGGCGATCGTTGATGCGATCGCACCCATCATGGGTCCGGCTATTCGGCAGGCCATTACACGTGCCTTGCAAAGCATGACGGAGGCCTTCAACCACTCGCTGGACGAAAGTCTCTCATTTCGGGGGTTCCAGTGGAGACTGGAAGCGTGGCGAACCGGCCGCCCGTTCGCAGAGGTGGTCCTGTTCCATCGACTGCGATACCGGGTGGACCAAGTATTTCTCATCCACCGGGATACGGGGCTGTTGCTCCATCACGTCGCAGCAGAGGGCGTGGTCGTCCAGGACCAACATGTCCTATCCGGCATGCTGACGGCGATTCAAGATTATGTTCGTGACTCGTTCGGAGCCACGCAAGACCAGACACTCGACCAGTTCCAAGTTGGAGAGTGGACGGTCTGGGTCGAGCAAGGGTCCCGCGCCTATCTGGCCGGTGTGATTCGAGGAACTCCCCCGGCCAGTCTCAGAGAGAGGTTCCGGGATGTGCTGGATCGTATTCATGCTGAACAGGCCGAGTCCTTGGTGTCGTTTGAGGGAGATGCCGCCCCGTTTCAAACGGTGCAGCCTCACCTCGAAGACTGTTTGCAAGCCCATTATGAATCAGCTCAGCCACGAAACGCACTGAAGCTCTGGATTCTTGGAGGTGCTGTTGTCCTGGCGTGCTTCTGGTGGGGATGGACCGCCTATCAAACCCATGTCCGATGGACTCAGTTCCTTGTGCAACTTAGGACTGAGCCGGGGATTGTTGTAACGAATGAGCGCTCGACGTGGGGCAAGCATCATCTCGAAGGGTTGCGAGATCCTCTGGCCAAAGACCCGTCATCCTTGATCAACGAGGCCGGTCTTGACGAGTCAACCGTGACGGCCTCGTGGTCTCCTTTTTATGCGCTCGATCCTCAACTGATTAGGAGACGAGCGCAGATGATGCTGAAGCCACCAAGCACCGTCCAGTTTCGCGTCGACGGAGATACACTGGTCGTCACGGGGTCGGCATCGAGTGAATGGGGCAATGAGACGAAGCGGCTGGCGTCTTTTGTGCCGGGAATTGCACACTACAATGACGAGGGCTTCGTCACTGTCTCCATCCCCGATCTCCTGAATCGGCTCAATCATGCCGTTATTCATTTCAGTTCCGGCTCGGCGACGATCGAACCGTCAGAACGTTCGGCGGTGAATGCGGTCTTGGGTGTGTTGCGGGATCTGGGTCACGCTGTTTCTCAATCGGATCAACGCGTGAGGGTGGACATACTTGGGTGGGCTGATCAGACTGGGTCGGCGGCCCTCAATCTCAATCTCAGCAGACGCCGGGCTGAGGCTGTGCTGGCTGCTCTGGGAGGAGCACACCCGAGGATCCTCACAGCCGTGAGAACAGGCACAAGTGCTGAGCGAATTGTGACATTTCGAGCTTCGCTTGAAGCATCTACCAAGGAACCTGAGCCCGCTCAGCCATGATGCAAAAGAAAGTTTGCATGTTAGGGGGATTTGCCGTCGGGAAGACCAGCCTCGTGCGACGATTCGTGACCAACGTATTTTCAGAGCACTATCAGACGACGATTGGGGTAACCGTCGAGAAGAAAACGGTCACGGTCGATCATCAGGACGTGATGCTCATGCTATGGGACCTCTATGGTGAGGATGAATTCCAACATGTCCGAGAATCGTATTTGCGCGGATCATCTGGTTATATCCTGGTCATAGACGGCACGAGGAAGGCCACGCTCGACACGGCTCGTCTGCTCCAGCAGACTGTTGTGCGGACGGTTGGACCCCTTCCATTTGTCGCGATCATTAACAAGTCCGACCTCCGGTCGGAGTGGGAGATCGATCAGCCGGTTATCGAACAGCTACGGGAACAAGGGTGGCCGGTCTTCTTCGGAAGTGCCAAACTTGGGCAGGGGGTTGACGAACTGTTCGCTCACCTCGCCGCGATGCTTCTGAGTCCGGCGCCTCCGTCAAGGATTTGTCCATGACGGACCAATCCCATCTTCCCGACCCCTCGCTGTCCGATCATGTGTTGGCCGCGCTGGATATCGTCGTGTTGGAGTGGGAAGAAGAAGCAGGAGAGTTTCGGCTTCAAGGGGCTCCACCTGAATGGTGGGGCCAGCGCTTTGGTCCGGCGATCCGCTGCTCGCAAGATCCTAGCCAATGCTCGCCGTTCTTGCAAGATTATCTAACCGGCATTCACAGGGTCTGGCAGGGCGGTCCAGGTACGATTGAAAAATCCGGTCCCTGGACGGAGTCCGACCAACAGGGTGGCACGATGACACTGGAAGCCAGGGCGTTGTCCCTTGGGCTTCGCAAGCTCGTGCTAATCGAGCGTCTTGGCTCGGACTTTGAGAACATGCGGTCCATCGTTCAACGGGCTCGTGAACGGATGCTTGCCGAAGATCTCACCGCAAAGTCGCATCACAAGGCGGAGACACGCTTAATCGGCCGATTAGAAGCGAGTGAGCGTACGAAGGACGATGCGCTGGCGTTGCTCCAGCAGCTAGGACTTGCCGCGATGGTCTTGGACGAGCACGGACAGATCGCATTCGCGACGGATCGCACGCTTGAGATGCTCGGTATTGCCGCTCAGGAGGCTATCGGTCAGCCATGGGATCAGGTCTTATCATTCCGTAAGGAAGACCGTCGGTTGGTTCAACATCTCCTCGAAGGCTCCTCGCAAACTCGTTCCGGCGGACCATTGTGTCTGGAGGGGGCTTGCTCCAGATGGATTGAGTTGGAGATCCACAGAGACTTGCGTCATCCCGTTCGACGTATTCTGATCCTTTCCGACCGCACGGAGCTCCATGCGCTTCGCCAAGCCCTCAATGAACAGGCGTCGTTTCATGATCTGGTCGGGAAGAGCGCTGCCATGCTTCGTGTCTATCAATTGGTGCGTGACGTGGCACAGGTTGATACCACGGTGTTGATCGAAGGAGAGACGGGGACGGGAAAGGAACTCATTGCTCGAGCGATCCATTCATCCAGCGGCAGAAGGAACAAGCCGTTTCTCGCGGCGAATTGTGCGGGTCTGACAGATTCTATTCTGACCAGCCAGCTCTTCGGGCATAAGCGCGGAGCCTTTACCGGCGCCATCCAGGATCAGCAGGGCTTGTTCGAAGCGGCGGAGGGAGGCACGTTGTTTCTGGACGAAATCGGAGATATTCCGCCTCAGGTTCAAACAGCCCTGTTGCGGGTCTTGCAGGAGAAGGAAATCACCCGTCTAGGGGAGGCCAAACCTCGTACCGTCAATGTTCGTGTTGTGGCGGCCACCCATCACAACCTCAGCGAAGACGTCCTTCGAGGATCGTTTCGGGCTGATCTACTCTACCGAATACGAATCGCGCGAGTCCAACTTCCCCCTCTTCGAGATCGGCCTGAAGATATCCCCCTGCTGGCGCAATCGATGCTCGAGAAAATCTGTGCTCCAACCGGGAAGACGGTCGAGCGGCTGCACCCGGACACGCTTCGCGTACTGATGAGCTATTCGTGGCCTGGGAATGTGCGTGAGTTGAAGAGCGCGGTTGAGTTCGCCGTGATCAGTTGCAAGGGGAACGAGATCTGCCCCGCTGATCTTCCTCCGGAGATTACCGGAGCCACTATGGCATCCAGCCCGTCCGTCTTCATCCCGTTGTCGAATCAAGACGAGAAAACTCGATTATTGACAGCCCTTTCAGATGCGAACGGCAACCGAACCGAGGCTGCCAAACGATTGGGGATCAGCAGAGCAACGTTTTATCGCCGTCTCGTCGAGTTCGATATCCACGCGCACTGACTCGCTGCGTTCACAACCTGTCCCCCTCGTCCGGCGACAACTCTACAATTGTGCCACTCCTGGTGGTCCTGGGACGTCCACTATCTCCCGGACAGAATTCGTCATTGCCGCAAACGGATCCCCGTCTCATTTCGCGTTGTGACTGTCTCATGAGACAGTCACAGTGGATCAGTTGAGACGCCTTTCCTGGGCCGATACTGCATGGACATGTGAAAATCCCTCAACAATCAATGCAACTGCATACAGCAGGATGCTGGCATAAGGATTGTTAGAGGCATCATGGCATGACAGCGCTATCTCACCTGCGAAACGCTGTTCACGACCATGAACGCTGATACCTGGAGAGAGGATATCCCTGTGACGACTCAAGGCCTTCTTGTCAAAGGGACACATGGTGAAGACTACTTGCTCACGACCGAAGCCAATCGTGGGATGCGCACTCATCGACTGGTGGTGTTAAAAAAAGTGAATGACCAGTGGAAATCTGTGGAGGGCACTGAGGAGCTGGTTTGCCGTGAGGGGTTGATCGGTGCGTTCGTCGACTTCTTCGTGGATCTCTGCAGAGTGTTGAATTCCTCCGGCCATCAACAGACATCGGAGACTGCTTCTATTCAGCGGTCATCCATAGGATGCGGCCAGGGAGTAGAGCCTGCAGTGCTCCCACAGGGAAGAACGTGATGGTCAAGCGGACGCGCCTTACCAATCTGAAACTCGAGGGTCAATACGAAGGATCGTGGTATGCGTTGTAAACGGTGCAACGGGTTGATGCTGGTTGAGCATTACGCAGAAGACGAGCTCGAAGAGCAGGAAGCAGGGCGGGGAGCTCTGCGTTGTGTCAATTGCGGAGCGATGGTCACCGTCAGAATGCTCAGAAATCTTGTGGCTCGACAAGCAGAGCGAATCAAGACGTCAACGTCTACTGGTGTGTACCCGCGACATGCGAAGCGCACCATGAGTTTCACGGGGACGCTCTGAGAACACTGAATAGGGGCTCGGAGACAGTGCATCGCACAACATCGGCATGGGGGTAGGATTTGCAGAGGCTCAGCCGAAGAGTCTCACGGGCGCCTCGTGGAGTGTCTACGGGGAGTAAGCGGCGGTGATCGAAACAGCAAGGAGTCAAGTCATGAGTCTCGTGCAGAAGCGGGAGCGTTGTATGGAGCAATCAGACAGAGAGCGGCGGCCGATTCGTGTGCTCATCATTGATCGTTCCATCCTGACACTTCAGGGAATCAAAGACTTTTTCTCCAGAAGCCATCATATCGAAATCATTGGTATGGCCGGTACTCGACAGGAGGCACTCCAAGCCATTCATGCCGAACAACCTGACCTGGTCTTGGTGGAGGCTCAAGTGGGACAGGACAGCGGGATCGAGCTCTGTAAAACCATTCGGCAGTTTCATCCTCAGGTAAGAGTCCTCTTCTTTACCACGCAGGATGATAAGGACGTCTTGCGTGCCGCGATTATGGCTGGAGCGAACGGATACCTGCTGAAGAGTGCGACAGCCGAATCGATAACGAAGAGTCTTGAGATCGTGGCGAGTGGAGGGGCCATCATGGATCAGCACTTAACCGAGCAAGTGATCCAGTGGCTCCGTGATGGCAGTACGTCAGGGCATGAGCAATGGAAAAAGACCTGCTCAAGAGAAGAACGACACTTGCTTTCTTTAGTGGCCTCCGGGAAGACCAATAAAGAAATCGGACAGGAGCTGAATGTCGCGCATACGGTGATTGCGTCTCGTCTACAGAAGATCTACAAGCGTCTCAGAATTTCCAGGCGATCTGAAGCGGCTCGGTATTACGTCGATCTCGAACAGAAGAGGCAGAATGGACCGGGCCCCTTTTGCAGCGAGTGATGATCCCGTTCCACTCTTCTATCGCAAAGAGGGATCCGATGTCCGTCGAGTCGTGGACGCAGTGAGTGAAGAGAGGACAACGGGCGAGCGATATGGAAGGGTTGTGCATACCGAATCCAAAAGGATTTCTTGCAGTGATCTTGTAAACACGGTATATCCGTAAGTCCGAGTAGCGCTATGAAAGTACGTATTCATCAAAAGGAGGACTAATGAGGCCATCGATAGTCATGCTTGGGTTGATCGTGGTGTGGTGTCTGACAACAATGGAGTACGTTGCCTTTTCTGCTGATGACGCCGCGCTCGTGTCACAGGCCGAACCGGTTTTCGATGTGGTTACCCTGAAAGACGGCAGTGTGATACACGGCGAAGTGGTCGAAATGACCGGTGGGCTCCTGGTGATCAAAAGCGTTCTGGCTGCAGACCTCATCAAGGTCAAGTGGTCTGAGGTGACTAAGCTGGCTGTCTCACATCCTCTTCCCTTTCATTTGAAGGAAGGGACCATTCTCAACGGGACGGCGGAAGAGGGCGAGCCCGGAACGATGAAGTTGAAGGCGGGTCCGACCGGAAGCGTCATGACGGTACCGATGGATTCGGTCACACAAGTCAATCCGATCATTCAGTCGCCGGTTATTTACAAGGGAAGTCTCAATGCAGGCTACTCACAGTCCACGGGAAACAGCCATCTACGGAACGTCAGCGTAATCGGAGATTTGGTGGCTCGGAGTGAACAGCTTCGGTTGACACTCCTGGGCCGCTACGTCTATGGAGACAACAGCGGCACTCTGAATGTTCGGAATGCGCGAGGAACCATCAAGTTGGACTTCTTTATCACCAAACGGCTCTTCTGGTTTGCGTCGGCCTATGTTGAAAACGATTTTCTCCAAAATCTCAAGCTGAGAACGGCGATCGCCAGTGGACCGGGATATCAATTTATTGAGCGTGGAGACTTTAATGGTATTTTCAAAGATATGACGTTTTACGCCGAGGCCGGCCCGGCGTATTTCAACGAGGACTATCGCGATAACAGCGTCACCGGAGATCGGTCGAGCTTTCGCGCGCGGGTCGCGATGAAATGGGATTGGCCGCTGTTCGATGGTCGAGTGACGCTCTATCACTACAACGAGATTTTCCCTTCCGTTCAGAACGCGTCGGATTTCTTCTTCACAATGGATAACGGAGTTCGCATGAAGATTTTAGCTGGTCTGGCGAGCGGGTTCCAGGTGACCACCCGATACAATAATCGTCCGCCCGCTGGAACCGGAGACACCGACAATCTCTATTTGCTCACGCTAGGCTACGCGTTTGATACAACACGCACTCGATAACAATCTGCAGCCTCGCAGCGATGCGAGTTTGTGAGGAGGACAGCATGCTGAAGGAATTCAAAGAGTTTGCCATGAAGGGCAATGTCCTAGATATGGCAATCGGGGTCATTATTGGGGGAGCATTTGGGAAGATTGTCTCGTCCATGGTCAGCGACGTCCTCATGCCGCCGATCGGATTGATGATGGGCAAGGTTGATTTTTCCAGTCTGTTCATCGATTTATCCAGGACGTCTCCACCGTCGTTAGCTGCGGCAAAAGCGGCTGGAGCTCCGACGCTGAATTACGGAGTTTTTTTGCAAAGTGTGTTTGATTTCCTTATCATCGCATTTGTCATCTTCATGTTGGTCAAACAGGTGAATCGGTTCAAAAATGAAGCTCCACCACCAGCACCACCTGCGCCGCCGGAACCAACCAATGAAGAAAAGTTATTGAGAGAGATCCGCGATCTCCTCAAGAACCGTCAATAAGTCGGCCGCATAACCTGACCGGAGCGTTGCGGGGCGATGCCGCGCAACTGAGGAGGAGAGGACATCATGCGAACGTTCGAAACCGCCGTGGTCGTAACAGGGCTGGTTGCCTTAGTCGGCTGTTCTTCGTCTGCCAAGCACACTGGTTCCTACATTAAGCAGCCAGAAGTGTGCATCGACAAGAAATGGTACGGCTATCACCTGGGAAGCGGATGTCCTTCTACTGTACAAGCGGTGGCATCCGATCCAACAGCGGATCGCCTGGCGGCTCTTGAGCGGGAACGTCAACGGTTGGCTGATGAGCTCGAAGCCGCGCGGAGACAAAATGGAGATCTGAGCCGCCGGGTCGGTGAGCTAGAACGGCAACTGGCGGACCGCGAACATGAGATTTCTCATCTTCGCTCTGGATCGAGTGATCAGGATGCCTTGTCGAGCCAGCTTTCGTCGGCCAGAGGCGATATAGGCCAGTTGCAAAGTGAACGAGATAGGCTTGCAGCAGAATTGGCCGCCGCGAAGGAGCGGATGGCGGATCTTGAGGCACAGCTAGCCGATCGAGACAAAGACCTTTCGGGCCTTCGGGGAGACCTCTCTGCGGAAATGGCAAAATTGAAGCAGGCAGAGCGGGGATTGATCCGAGCACTCAAGCCGCAAATCGATGAAAAGAATATCACCGTCGATCTGAATAACGAGCGGTTGCTCATCAATCTGGCATCAGGCTATTTATTCGGGTCCGGTGAAGACCAGCTCAAGCCGGGAGGAGCGGATGCGCTTAAACAGGTTGGTTCCATCCTGAAGGATTTCCCGGAGTATCAGGTGCATGTGGAAGGTCACACCGACAATCGGCCGATTCTCGGCGCACTGAAAAAGAAATTCCCGTCCAATAAGGAATTGTCCGAAGCGCGTGCAGCGAACGCCGCGCACGCTTTAGCAGACGGTGGGTTTTCCGGTGCCCATTCAATGGGAGTCGCCGATACCAAACCGGTGATGTCCAACGCGACCAGTGAGGGGCGGGCGAAAAACCGTCGAGTGGAAATCAGCGTGACCAAGTAGTCAGTTATCGTTTTAGAGGAGCGGCGAGATGTCGCCGCTCCTTTCGCTATCATCTGCGAGTCGAGTAGAAGGAGATTCATCATGCAGCGGAGAAGGAGCTTAGTGGGTGCGGCCGTAACACTTGTCATGGTTGGTCTGGGGTCGGCAGTATGGGCTGTCGACATGGGCGCCATGAAGCAAAAGGTTGAGACCGTGAAAGGCCAGGCGGAGAACGTAAAAAAAGAAGGTGGCGAGACCGCGCAAAGCGCCAAGGATCTGAAAGCACAGGATGCGATGAAGAATGCAGGAGAAGCAAAGGATGAGGGAAAGAAACTGAAAGATGCCGTTACTGGCAAGTAGTGTGCGCAGAGATTCCTTCTGACTTTAGGTCGGCGCATCGCAGACGCGCCGACCCTTCTGTCTCCCTACCTAAGCAACAACTCTCTTTCTCGTAGTGTGCCGCAACAAACTTCCTGAGGGCTTCAATGAAGTCAAGGCCCAGTGGCGTGCCTGTATCCACTGCCTCGAGAATCCTTGCATGATGGTGGTGAGAATCGCTTGAAGATCGAGGCTCACTGCCATCTGGAGACTGATGCGATCCAATGTATCGTGAGAACTAGAGGAAGAAGGCGAAGAAGTGGGATCGTCCATTCTGGGATCGCTGAGCCCGTCATTGCTCGGGGTGGAGGACGATAAGTCCAGGACCGAGGATTGTCAATCAGTGGGCGAGCGAGGTTGCCTGGCCGGACCCTTATATTTCATCCGTATGCAGCTTGAGCCCTATGGCTGGCAACCCCCTTGCCTCACAAGCTACATGCTCCGCCGGAATCTTCTGTCGGTGAGGTGAACGAGAGGATTTAAGAGGGCTACTTCTTTGTTCGTCTGTTGAATTGTTGGGAGATGGCTATTGTGAAGCAGGTGGGTTGAGTGTGGTCAGGAGGTGGAGCACCTTTACCTTGAGCCTTGGAAGATCTCGTTCGATCACATCCCAAACAAGCTGGAGATTCACGCCGAAGTAATCATGCACCAATTTGTCCCGCATACCAGCGATGGGTTTCCACGCGATATCGGGATGTGCATTCTTGAGGGAGGCGGAGAGGTATTTGGTTGCCTCGCCAATGATTTCAAGATTGCGAATTACGGCGTCTTGCGTCTTCCGGTCTACGAAGAAGCCGTCTTTGCCAGATGTCGTGTGGGTCAGAATGTATTGGATGGCATCTCGAATATGAAGCAGATAGATACGGTCGTCCTTCATAAGGGGACGGCTTCTGCATGGATGCGCTGTGCAAGGTAGGGGCTGAGCCCCTCATCGGTGAGGATATCAACATGGCAGTGCAGGACGGATTCGAGCTCCTGACTCAGGGCGATCACATCCAATAAGCTTCGCCCTGGGTGCATCTGCACCAACAAATCGAGGTCGCTTGTCGAGCTGGCTTCTCCGCGAGCCACTGATCCAAAGACGCGCACGTTGTGCGCGCCGTGCTGCGCGGCGAGCTGGAGAATATGGTCGCGCTTCGTGCTGAGTGCCTCCCGGGTGGTCATAGCGGTCATCCAAATGTCTTTGACTAGGATACCCAGGTTCCTACGATCTGACAAGTATTCCAGTCGTCAGATGTCGCGCATCAAGCTGCTGGCCAAGGCACTAGGGGCGTTGCGAATGGTGGTGTGCCAGGATGTCGAACGTTGATTGGTCAGGCCTGCCGTCGAAGTACTTGAGCAGGGCATTTTTGAAAATGGTGTTGTCGATCGTCGCGGTCATGAAGAGAGTCATGCAGGAGCGGAATTTCAAATTGTCGGGGTAGGGGAAGATCTCTTCAGCGCTGCGCCCATCCACGTTTAGGACCAACTGGGTACATTCGCGAAGCCTTTGACCTAACACCGGGTGTTGGAGATAGGCCTCAGCCTGCATTATTCATGAGCGTTTCTACTGCAACCGCCGATACGCCGCTGCGACCAGCGCGGCCGCAAGCTTCGCGCGGCCAGCGGGCGGGCTCGCCCCTCGTCACCTCAACATACTGTTTCAAGTATGCCTCGGCTTCTCGGTGCTCCGCACGCCCGTCTCGCCTGGCGTCTTGGCGGTTTCGTGACGAACCGTCATGAATAATGCAGGCTAGCCTCATCAAGCGAGCCAATGGCGAATTGCTGCGCCATGCCACTGTGACCAAGACCGGCAATTTGCGGAAAGATGAACCAGATCCAGTGGGTCGACTTTCTCCCGGCCCGCAGTTCAGCGAGGACTGTGTCATAGACGCGCTCTTGGGCGTCGAAGAAGCGGTGGAGATTGTAAGCGTCACTCATACACTGTCCGTGGTCAAGTATGATCTTCCCGGAACGATATCATGCCTGGCAATGTTGGATTGCATGACCTGACACGCGTTACTCTTTTGGCGCGTCCCGCCCAATTGGCATGACACGTTTTCACAAGTGGTCAGCTTTGTGGCGAAATAATTCAACCCCCGCCACTATTGGGCCACGCGCTCTGTCTGGAGTTATGTTTTGACACGTGTTACGTTACAAGCTACAGTCTCCTAGTGAAGATACGGAACTTTATTCATAAAGGCTTGCAGCGGCTGTATCTGGACGGCAGCGCCAAGGGTGTACCGCCAGATACCGTGGACAAGCTGCGGAAGATGTTCGCGTTTCTGGAGGTGATGAGCAGTGCCGACGAAGTGCGCGCCCTCACCTCATGGAAGGCGCACACGTTGACCGGCGATCGTAAAGGCACGATTAGCTTGAGCGTGACACGCAACCGCCGCTTGACGTTCCGCATTGATACCGCGGAACAAGAAATTTATGACGTGACTTTCGAGGATTATCACTAGCACAAGAGTACCAGACCATGCCCATGAAGAACCCCCCACACCCCGGCGATTTTATCCGAACGGAAATTATTCAACCGGCTGGCCTGTCCGTGACCGCCGCCGCCGCCGTGCTGGATGTGTCGCGCCCTGCCCTCTCGAATCTATTGAACGGCAAGGCCGCCCTGACCGGCGATATGGCTTTGCGGATCGAAAAGGCGTTCGGCGTCAAAATGGATACATTGATGAAGATGCAATCCAACTATGACATTGCCGAGACGCGCCGCCGGGAGAAGGAAATCAAAGGTGTGCGGCGCTTCCATGCGCCGCTGCACCCGTGACGGCTTTCTTGTCTATAGGAGCTTCAACGGTTTTGTCCCTAGCCCGCATTATTCATGACTCTTCTGCTGCAATCGCTGATACGTCGCTACGACAAGCGTGGCCTCAAGCTTCGCGCGGCGAGCGGGCGGGCACGCCCCTCGTCATCTCAACATACTGTTTCAAGTATGCCTCGGCTTCTCGGCACTCCACACGCCCGTCTTGTCTGGCGTCTTGGCGGTTTCGTGACGAACCGTCTGGAATAATTCGGGCTACCCTCGTCGACTGAGCCAATGGCGAATTGCTACGCCATGCCACTGTGACCAAGCCCGGCGATCTGGGGAAAGATAAACCAGATCCAGTGAGTAGACTTTCTTCCGGCCCGCAGCTCATTGAGTACGGTGTTGTAGGTGGGCGCTTGGGCGGCGAGGAAACGATGGAGGTTGTAGCCATCACTCATACGCTATGTGTGGCACGGTATGTTTGTTTCAGGACGACATCATGCCTGCCAATGTTGGATTGCAAGGCCGGGCACTCTTTACTCTTATACCAAAACAAACTCGAGGTTCAGCGTGATCGGAATCAACGCCCCGTCCACTATCAGTGTGTTGACAAACCCAAGAGCGAGCTCGGAAATGGAGCCCTGCCTGAGGTCACGAATGTCTGAAGAATACCGCGCAGGGTGTTCAGAAAGGCCATCCAGCAAGGCCGCAGCGAGCGAAGAGGCGAATCGTACTCCCTGCCGTACGTTGAGCCTCTGAGCGAGACGAGAACGCCGCTGGTGGACTTTGTCAACAGCCTGCTATCTACACCTGACTATTCAGTCTATGGACCCAGTTATGAAGCGAACAGATTCCACCACGGTGAGCTCGGCCTCACGTCTTCAGGAAGTCGCTGCCAAGTTCCCGTGCTGTCGTTCACAGCTGTGGTGAGCTCTTCACGGGAACGGGAAATAGAACCAGCCATACAGACACGAAAGACAGTGCCGTCACGATCGACAAACCAATTCGCCACCGCGTGATTTCTCTGGCCATTCACATGGAAACTGACATAGGTGCTCACCCCTGGCAGACCGTCACGTATTGAATACTCTACCCATTCGAACTCAACCGCTGGGTCTCCGTCGCGTCCCCACTCGCGCATATGCTCTTCAGCGATACGACGCAATCGTTGTGTCGCCTGCCGCCCCTTGATGGACAGAGAAGGCACACGCCACACATCAAAACCATAAGACCCTCTCTGCGGCACCGTCGCACGGACAAATGGGGTGAGGGAAGAATCCATCTTTGCGGCCATCGCTGGACAGACACGAAACCGAGGTGGAGGAGTGATGGAACATCCAGACCGTGGGAGCGTTATCGGTGTTTCTGGTTCCGAGGAAAGTGGAGTCCGAATGCGTAGGTCCAGTGGGGTGGTCAGAGCCCAATGCAGGGCTCGCCGGATCGCGCTCAAGGGATGATCGGGGAACCCTTCATCAAGCGTGGGATCATCGATCATGGCCTGAGAAATTTCAGAAAGTCCAGAGTCACCATCCTCTCCAGGCTGCTGACGGGTAATCACCAGAAAGCTCTCCCGCACCCCAGTCATATCAGCTCGCCGAAGTGCGCTGAGATAGATCGTCCCCTGTTCAAGCGAGATCACAATACGCCCGATGATCAATTCATCTCCGGCGCTGTAGGTCAGTCGATGGATCACCGCTAGTACCGGAACATCACTGATCGTCGCTCGTTCAATGGAAACGACTGGAGACCAGTTCGGATCTCGCTTGGTTCGTGGTAACGAGAGGAGATTGTGGACAGTCTCTCGCGTGACAGCATCGATATCTGCGCTCTGCTCCACAGGAGGAATGGGAGACTTGGTTTTCGCTCTTTCAAAGTAAGACTCAAAGACTGTAATCGTGTCGCGACGAAGATCCTCTCGCAATACCTCATCGTGTCTGCTTGAGAGATCAACGATCAGTGGTGAAAACTCCAGATACCAGTCGACCCGATGCATGGCATCGCGAAAAGAGACAAACTCATCCTCGTCAGCGTCGAGCTGCCATGAAGATGGAGGCGTGAACTGCAGACCATGACTGCCGGCATGGAGATCAGCAAGAAGACTCATGGGGCGATACTCCTCTCATTAGCAGGCTGCGGAAAAACTCAATCTGATACCAACAAGATGGCTGAAATGTTCAAGAGGGTGCGGGCATCACAATCCCGTCAGGATGCTCAAAAAGGCTGTCCAGCAAGGCCACAGCGAGTGAAGCGGCGAGGCGTACGCTTCGGTACGTTGAGCCGCTGAGCGACGCGAGAACGACGCTGGCGGACTTTGCCAGCACCCTGTTAGATACAGGCAAGTGAAACAAACATGCACACCGTCAGTATTCCATCACACCCATCACTTGCCACCATCAGAAATGAATCATCCCTACGAATGAGCATACAATACAGATTCGTGGTTTGATGACCAAATTAACAAAAGATGTCTTGCGTGAATCTCAAAAGATTCACGTTAAAGTTTTCGGGACCCGCCTTGATTGCTAATTCAAGACCGGCGATTTGCGAAAAGGTAAACCAGCTTTAGTGGCTGGACTTTCTCTCGGCGCGGAGTTCTGCGAGGACTGTGTCATAGACGCGCTCTTGGGCGTCGAGGAAGCGGTGGAGATTGCAAGCGTCGTTCATACACTCTGCGTGGCACGGACTATTCGTTCCAGGACGACATCATGCCTGGCAATGTTGGATTGCAAGGCCGGACACTCCCACTCGGCTGGGACATCACTCTTTCCTGGCCGAATCCCCAGTGTGTGATTGACAGCTCAGCGGCATCGCGTATATGGTTGCCATATACAACATAAGGCATGAGATGACGCGACTGCCGGGTGTGGAAGGGTTTAATTGGGACGAGGCAAATCTTGCCAAGAATTGGGAGAAGCACCGGGTTACTCCGTGGGAATGCGAGCAGGTCTTCTTCAATCTGCCGCTGGTGGTCGCCGATGACCTCGCCCATTCTACGGTGGAGCCTCGATATTACGTGCTGGGACAGACTGATGCTGGACGCCGCTTGTTTATCGTCTTCACCATCCGTCGACGGCGCATCCGCATTATTTCAGCCAGAGATATGAGTCCCAAGGAGCGGAGGATGTATCGTGACCAAACTCAAAAAAAGACCGACGTTCAAGAGTGAGAAACAGGAAGCTGAGTTTTGGGCGTCACACGACTCAACGGAGTATGTCGACTATGCCAAGAGTCGTCGGATGGTATTTCCCCGGTTGAAGCCCTCCACCGAGACGATCTCCCTTCGTCTGCCGAAATCCCTCTTGGATCAACTCAAGACGATCGCGAACAAACGCGACGTCCCGTATCAGACACTGCTCAAGCTCTTCGTGCTCGAACG
>NIUT01000149.1:20966-32999 GCA_002254365.1 Nitrospira sp. UW-LDO-01 | reverse complement strand
ATATACCGTGAGCCGTCGTCTACGATCAGCGAACCCACCTTGTACTTCTGCAAAAGCTGCCCTGCCTGTTTGATCGTGGCGTCTTTATGGATACTTCGTACATCATGCGACATATAGCCTTCGACGAGCGCCTGGTCGAGTCCCTTGCCTTTCCTTGTCGCCTGCAGACGGCGACGCAGCTCAAGATCCGCCAGACAGCTTTCCAGTACTTGTCGACGCTGGTGGAGGCTTTCACGTTCCACATTGTGCGTCCCGTTCTCCTGCGCTTCTTCCGGCAAGAGTGCCGATTCACCGGACTTTGCAAAGAAGTAGGCTTCGGATTCATCCGATGCGGCGCCGAACACCTGTCCGATCAGCGCCTCAGCCGATTCATCAAACTCATCGATGGAGAGCGATGTTCGCTTGCGTGAAAGGAAGGGCTGGAATTTTACGAGCTGCTGTTTGAACCGTTCGACATACCGGTTGAGAATATCACTCCGGGTCAACCCCGTGCGGACTCGTTTTGCCATCGGCGCCCTCCTTGGTTATGGACGAGAGAATACCCTATGCGAGGAGGCTGCTCAAGCGATCCATGATGCAGAGATGAGCCTTCTGCCCTGTTCCATAAATTCCTGCTTGATTTTTCAGACCGAGACCCCGTATGTCCATTCTATCTACCATGCGCTCAACCAGGGGTCCGATGTCAAACAGGGTAGTTCCCTGTCTATCTTCTTTTGTGACTGTGGCGCTGATTCTCTGGGCTAGCCCAGTTTTTGCCGAATGGGTGGCTATCGAGAAACAGTACCAACCAGCTGGTCTGGAGACGATCTACTTTGATCCCGAACAGGTTCAGCGAACAGGCATTCGTGTAACCCTATGGCAACTGACGGATCTCAAGTGGAACAACACCACGCGCTTCCTGTCGTTGAAAACGCATAAGGAGTTCGACTGTACAAACTCACGAGTACGAACGCTCCAAGTAATCGAGTTTTCCCGCCAGATGGGCACCGGCCGGTCACGCTCCGGCTATATTGAAAATGGGAACTGGCAGGCAATTGGCACTCAAGGTACTGATCACGCCCTTTCGAAGGCGGCCTGCGGGAAGCCGTAACGCGTGGCCGTTCCAAACTCCCGGCCCATGCCGATGCTCGACATGTACTAGACGTCGTAATACATGTAAAACTCGTACGGATGCGGACGCAGTCGCAGCGGGTCAATCTCTTTACTCCGCTTGTAGCCGATCCACGCTTCGACGAGGTCTTCCGTAAACACCTCTCCCTTGAGGAGAAACTGGTAGTCCTTTTCTAAACTGTTCATGGCCTCATCCAAGCTCCCAGGCATGGTGGGGATACTGGCTGCTTCCTTCGGATCAAGATCGTACAGGTCCTTTTCAGCCGGCTCACCTGGGTTGATCTTGTTCTGAATCCCATCAAGCCCCGCCATGAGCATCGCCGAAAACGCCAAATACGGATTGCAGGATGGATCTGGGAATCGCACTTCAATTCGCTTCGCCTTGGGACTCGGCGAATACATCGGAATACGGACGCCCGCCGACCGGTTCCGACTGGAGTAGGCCAACAGCACCGGTGCTTCGAATCCCGGGGTAATGCGCTTATAGGAGTTTGTCGTCGGATTCGTAAAGGCCGCCAGAGCCGGCGCGTGCTTGAGAATGCCGCCGATATAATACAGGCAGAGCTGTGAAATCCCGGCATAGTCTTTCCCGGCAAAGAGAGGCTTCCCCTCCTTCCAGATGCTCTGGTGCGTATGCATCCCAGATCCCGCATCGCTGAAGAGCGGTTTAGGCATGAAGGTCACCGTCTTCCCATGACGACGAGCCACATTCTTGACGATATACTTGTACATCATCATCTTGTCTGCCGTGCGCAGGAGCGTATCAAATCGAATATCGATCTCAGCTTGGCCGGCAGTGGCGGTCTCGTGGTGGTGCTTTTCTACCTCAATGCCGATCTTTTCCATTTCCAGAACCATTTCACTGCGGATATCTTGCTGGGTATCGGCCGGCGCGACGGGGAAATACCCTTGCTTATGCCGAAGCTTTCCCCCGAGATTGATTCCCTCTTGCCCCATGTTCCAAGCGCCTTCTTCCGAGTCTACGTAATAGAAGCCGCTGTGGCTCGTCTGATCATAGCGCGCATGATCGAAAATAAAGAACTCTGCTTCCGGCCCCCAGAACGAGTTGTCACCTATCTTGGTGCTTTGGAGATATCGCTCCGCCTTCTGTGCGATAAACCGGGGATCTCGCTCATAATTTTCACGAGAAATCGGATCCACGACATTGCCGGTCAAGCTGAGCGTAGGCACCGCAGTAAACGGATCCAAGAAAGCCGTTGCCGGATCCGGGACCACCAACAAATCGCTATTGTTAATCGCCTTCCAGCCACGAATCGACGATCCGTCAAGGCCGGAGCCGTCCTTGAACAAGGTTTCCGTCAGTTCGCTCACAGGGATGGTCATATGCTGCCACACACCCGGCAGGTCGATGAATTTCAAGTCCACCATCTGCACTCTGTGCTTCTTCGCGAACTCCAAGACCTCACGCACGTTCATTGCCGTCCTCCTTTGGAGATCTTCAGTGATGACTGCTCACCACTCAAGTCTCGTTCCCCCTCACAGCGCCATCTCTCCTGTTTCGCCAGTTCGAATCCGCACCACATCGCTCAGTTCCCGCACGAAAATCTTGCCATCCCCAATACTACCGGTCTTGGCCGTCGTCATGATGGCCTCAATGACTCGAGGAACTTGGGTATCCTTGACAGCGACCTCTATCTTGACCTTTGGGACAAACTCAATCGTGTATTCTTGCCCACGATAGGTTTCCTTGTGTCCCTTCTGACGCCCAAACCCCTTGACCTCCGAAACGGTCATACCCTGAATACCGATCTCTAAAAGTGCATCCTTGATCTCTTCCAACTTGAACGGCTTGACGATCGCCTCAACCAGCTTCATGTCTCAGCGCCCTCCTTCACCCGGCCAGCTCAAATCCATCAAGGCACTGAAAGGAGCACCCCTAGGAACACCCTCCGGCGAACTGGGAGACCTGGGCTCTTGACAGACCACTCCCCTCCTCATTCCTTATGTCATCATTACTTTGGGGCAGGTATCATAGCCTATCCACAGCTGTCGCTCAATGTAGAAATCATAAAAAGGCCGTCCAATCGCTTGAAGCTCTCCCTGCCTGGGCCCGGATCGCTTTGCAGGAATAGCGCGACTCCACATCGAGCAAAAAACACCACTCCATATGAGCGGTAACCATGCACAAGCCACTGAAAACATGAAGAGAACCGC
The DNA here is from genome assembly GCA_002254365.1 of Nitrospira sp. UW-LDO-01. Lineage (GTDB taxonomy): Bacteria > Nitrospirota > Nitrospiria > Nitrospirales > Nitrospiraceae > Nitrospira_D. The sequence goes on along the minus strand of NIUT01000149.1, from coordinate 29,714 downwards.
TATAACCTCCGATATCCGTTGGTAATGGGCATCCGTCGATCCTTACCGAGCGCGCGAGGCGTAATTTTGACGCCAATGGGTGCCTGATGGCGCTTGAACTCGCTGCGATCGACCATCGTCACGACGCGAGCGACCGTGGCAGGATCAAATCCGGCTTTGATGATTTCGTCAGGAGAGCGATCCTCTTCAACGTATGCTTGAAGAATAAGATCGAGGACGGAGTAGGGGGGTAACGAATCTTCATCTTTTTGATCTGGCCGTAACTCGGCACTTGGAGGCCGATCCAGCGTCCGCTGTGGGATCACAGGTGAGGAGCCAAAGCCATTCCGAAATGTTGCCAGCGCATAGACCATCGTCTTCGGCACATCCTTGATGACGGCAAAACCGCCGGCCATATCACCATAGAGCGTGGCATACCCAACACTTAACTCACTCTTGTTTCCAGTCGTCAGCACCAGGTCCCCAAATTTGTTTGACATAGCCATGAGCATAGTCCCGCGAATACGTGCCTGTAGGTTTTCCTCAGTCGTATCGACCGGCCGATCGCCAAACGTCGAGGTCAGTGAGCGACGGTAGGATTCAAATGTAGGGGTAATTGAAATCACGCTCAAGTCGATGCCCAGATGTCGTACAAGCGCTACCACATCCGCCTCACTTTCCTGTGATGTATAAGGAGACGGTAGAAAGACCCCCCGCACTCGATCAGCTCCGATCGCATCCACCGCAACCACTGCCGTTAACGCGGAATCAACCCCACCACTCAACCCAAGCATCACCCGCGCAAAGCCATTCTTCTTCACATAATCCTTCACCGCTAGAACCAAGGCCCGATAGATCGCTTCGACTTCCTCAACCGGTTCAGTCACGACCGATGTGATCGGAGGCCGCGTCTTCTGCACAGTCGGCATTCTCACCGAATAGCGATCAAAATCGGCACCGAGGGTCTCGGCTACCCGGGCCTTCCGCCTCTGTGTCCGAGCCTGACGCCCAGGTGGAACCGCACCCACGCTTACGTCTGCCACCACTAATTCTTCTTGAAACGAAGCACCACGAGCCAACACTCCGCCGGCTCTGTCAAGGATCACGCTGCCCCCATCGAACACCAACTCATCCTGACCACCGACCATGTTTGTATAGGTGACAATCACCTTATTTTCTCGCGCGCGAGCTGCCAAGAACTGCTCTCTCGAACGGTTTCTTCCACGATAAAAGGGCGAGGCATTGATGTTGACGACGACTTCCGCCCCCCCTTGAGCTTGCCTGCGGATGAGCCCGTTTGAACGCTCAAGATCTTCACAGAGAGTCAGCCCGATCAGTGCCCCATGGACACGGAGTAACGGGAGTCGCTGTCCTGGCTGAAAGTATCGACTTTCGTCGAAGATCCCATAGTTCACCAGAGACTGTTTGTGATAGCTCCCAAGCAACCTACGATCAGCAATCAACGCTGCAGCATTATAGAGCACAGGACCACCTGTTCCGCTGCTCGATGACCTTGAATTGCGCTTCACATCTTGCCCCACATAGCCCACGATGGCCACCAGCCCACGACAGACCGGAATGATCTCTTGCAAGGCCCGTCTATTCTCACTCACAAACCATGGCTTCAGTAGAAGGTCTTCCGGGTGACATCCTGTAATCGCCAGTTCAGGAAATACCACAAGGTCGGCCTTGGCTTTCTTTGCCTCACGGACCCAACTCAGGATCCGACGAACATTTCCGTTGAGATCTCCAACCGTCGGATTCATCTGCGCCATGGCAATTCGTAAGGTCTTCATCGCACTCCAAGTCAACCGACACTGGTGAGGGAACACTTCGCTGACGGAGAAACGGAGAAATCCCGCCGCGGTCAGGATGTCATTCGGTCAGGCCATCACGACTAAGTAGATACGTTGATCGAAGCGGCTCGTGACTCGGCAACCCACCGATCAAACACCTCTTTGCCTAGCGGAGCCATTCGAACCTCTCCAATGCGTACCGGCCACACGCCAATCACCTGTCCAGCCGACACCTTTTTATCGTGAAGCATGGCCTTCCAGATTTTGGTCGGCGTCGCATGAGGCATACGCTCGCTCAGCCCTGCCTCGGTCACCAGACGGCGAATGGCGTCGACAACCTCACGGGCACATAAACCTTGGAAACATGCGAGATCAGCCTCCTGCACCAATCCGATGCCGACGGCTTCCCCATGCACAAGTGATGTGTACCCACCCAAGGCCTCCAGCGCATGTCCGATTGTATGGCCGTAGTTGAGAATTCTTCGCCGGTCGGATTCTCGCTCATCCGCCGCCACGACCTCGGCCTTGATCTCACAGGATCGTCTCACCACGCTGGCCACAACCTGGGGAACCTGTTTTTGCAATGCTGGCATCTTTCGTTCAAGATACGTAAAAAACGATTCATCTGCGATGATCCCATACTTAATCACCTCGGCCAGACCGGCGACCCACTGACGTCTGGGCAATGTACGCAGGGTCAGCGGATCAATCCAAACTGCACGCGGCTGATAGAATGACCCGATCAGGTTTTTCCCTAGTTGATGATCGACCCCGGTCTTTCCTCCGACGCTGGAATCCACTTGCGCCACAAGCGTCGTTGGCACTTGGATATATGGAATCCCGCGTTGGTAGATCGAGGCGGCAAACCCAGTCAAATCTCCGACCACTCCACCTCCCAAGGCCAAAAGATGCGACGAGCGCTCAAACCGGTGTCGGGCCAACACATTGAGAATGTGTTCAACCGTTTGTAACGTCTTAGACCGTTCCCCAGGCGCAAGGATAATCGAGACTGGTTCAAGCCCAGCCCGCTTCGCGGTCTCAACAATCTTCTTCAGATAGTGCCGCGCAACATGACGGTCCGTGACAATTCCGACCTTCCCCTTCAGCCCGCAGCGCTTGATTTCCCTTCCGAGTTTCTCCAGAAGCCCGGCTTGTATGGCAATCTCGTAGCTCCGATCAGCCAGTGACACCGTAACAGTTGACCCGACAGTCATATGGTAACCTCACTGATCATCATACCGAAGAATGTCATCATGCTTTTCAACCCAATACGCTGCGCGATCTGTCGAATGCGGAGGCATGGTAGCACAGCATCGGAGAACTAAAAAGACAGGTACATTCTGTCACGAGTGCCTACCGATCCGGAGGGAACGTCCCGATGTCGTTCCATGAAAGTAAAGGCCTGCCGATGCGGGAACGCATCCGGCAGGCCTTTGCTGATCACGGATATGGAGTCAGAACTAGGTCTTGATAATGCTCGGCGTGAGGAAGATAAGCAGCTCTTGCTTGGACACTGTCTCAGACTTATTCTTGAACAACCAGCCCAACACCGGCATTCGGGACAGATAAGGAACCCCCTGCACGTTGTTCCCCTGCGTATCAACGAAGACGCCGCCAATCACCATGGTTTCCCCATCTCTGACGATCACCTGCGTCGTTGCTTCTCGCCGGTCAATGCTTGGGCCAGCGGGGTTACTCCTCGCGCCGACGGCATTGCGAGTCGCGCGCACACGCATTAGGATTCGCTTCGATTCCTCCTTCGGATCTCGCGAGGTAATCTGTGGGGTGACATTCAATTCCAAGTTTGCATCGACAAATGTCGTTTGAGTCCCCTGCAATGACGTGGTTTGAAAAGGAATCGATTCACCCTGGGAGATCTTGGCTTCCCGCTTATCCAATGTGGTGATTTTGGGTGCCGCAATCACCTTGCTTAACCCCAACAACTCCCCGGCCGATAGCCGCATGTCCAGAGCGAAGTCTCCACCAAGTTTTCCAAAAGTCCATCCAATCGATGGAACAGCCGGCAACCCACCGACCTGAGCCGGCAAGTTGACCAAGAAGCTTCGATCAATCGTGCTGCTTCCCGTTCCGGCAATCTGGCTAAACGGACCAGTCAGATTCGAGAGGGCGAAGAAATCCGTGGGTGTCCGGTTCCCAGCCTGAAACCCCCACTGAATCCCCAACCCACGGGCATAAACCGTATCAGCCTGAACAATGCGCGCCTCAATCTGGACTTGCGGCACCTCAAGATCAAGCCCTTCGACAAGCTGTCTAATGATCCCAAGCTTGGTTTCGGTGTCACGCACAACCAACGCATTACTTCCGGCATTGAACTGCATAAGGCCACGTGGGCTCAAGTTCTGCCGCAGCGAGACCATTAGTTCTTGCGCCTGAAGATTCCTGATATAGAACACCCGATCGACGAGATCCTCCGCCTTGACCTTCGAATCTTTAGCTCGCGCCTCTTCGTCTTGCTGCTTGGCAAGGTTTGCTAAAGAATCGACCCACACAATACTCCCCTGCCGAATCATACCGAGTGCATTCATTTTGAGCAGCATTTCCAGCGCTTGATCCCATGGCACACTGACCAACTTCATGGTGACTTTCGACTTGACCCCTTCTCCAACGACGATATTGAATCCGCTGACCTCCGCAATCAATCGGAGAATATTGGTGATATCAGCCTGTTGAAAATCGAGAGAGATGCGACGCCCCACATATCGGGTTTGCCCGACCACGAGATCCTCTGGCCGCTCATCCTTGTCAGGGGAAACCGCCTCCCCCCCCATTTGTACTCGCTGTATCTTGAATGGAGTGTGCGTTGGGCTTATGATGCGCGCCGTCTGCTTTACTAGTCGATCTGACGGTTCATATAAACCCTTACGACTTTTCAGAGCAACGACCGACGGACCTTTCTTCTCGAACGATCCCGCGACCATAGCATGGGCTCGCCGCTCGCTCGGCTTCAAGGTAATGAACACCTTGTTCCCATCACGAGTCACGGAATAAATCGGACGTTCCGGCACATCGAACACCAGTCTCACCTTGTCGGCATGATGCCCCACCCGGATCTTCTTAAGTAGGTAATGATCGGCCTGCACCACTGAACGCCGAATGGTGGAGGACACAGCTGGGACATCAATAATAAGCCTCGATTCATCCAAGAAGTTGGTCTCCGGAAACAATTGACCATCCCCAGCAATGACAACCGTAACCTGGTCTGACTCCGGACGAACCTCGATCGAAGTCAGGGTCTGTGCCAAATATTGCAAAGACGGACTTTCAGCTGGCATCACATCCTTCGGCTTGTTGCCGCCGATCATCTCGTCCGCCAGGGCAGGCATATCCCCGACCGCGATCCAGCCAGCGATAGCCAGTCCGCAGGGCATAATAAAACGTCTCGCCGCCAGGATACTGTTGATGCCGGAGAATAGTGATTTCATTCTGCACCCTCTTTGGGATGTAGGAGCTTCACATGCTCCCGTTCCTGCTTCTTGCCATACACATCAGTAAATCGCTCTTGCACGATGATGCCGCGCTCGGTCACCGCACTGACCACCCCATTGTTCTGGCCGATTCGCGTACCCCGCCGAACGGTATATCCATGTCCTTCAGGAGTCTGTACCATTGCCGTGTATCCATAGGCCCCCCATACAACGGCAATCAGATTGAGTTCCGTCAGCGTCACGCGTTGTAACGGAGGTAGCGTGCTATCCGTTTTTCCGACTTGAAGCTCCTGGATAATAGGGGCGAACGGATCACGACGCCCAGAAGGGTCATACCCCAACCCAGTCATTCCCTCGGCTAGCGGCAATTGGGATGGATCCTGACTATTTCCCGTCGGCAACCCCGTTTCCATCGCGGGAGGATCGGGAGGGGGCACTTCTGGCACAGCGGGTACCTTGATAGAGTCATGTCTCATTGGCGCAATCTGTCCAGGAATGGGGGAGGGTTCGGCTTGGACATGTTCACTTCCAAGAAGAACACCCCACCAACAGACAGCACAGACACCGGCACACTGCGCGTACCACCTGACTCTCCGCTGACCTCGCTCAACCCCTAAGAAATACATCGGTTCAGCATCCTCTATTTAGCAGCTTGCGCCAACTTTGAAGCGTGCACCGGCTGCGCTGTTCCGGAAACGGCCTTCTCCTGTGGAGCTGCATAAGCAATGAGATCAAAGGTTGTTTGCGAAATAAACCGCCCCTGCTCCATCCGAGGAGAGCCCATCTTGAGCCCCGACACCGTGATAATTCTGGGCAGTCGATTGATCCGGTCAAAAAACAACGCTGCAGTATGGTACACTCCCGCCACCTCTACACTAACCGGCATCTTGACAAACAGCTTCGACGGGTCTTCAGCCTGCGCCCCTGGACGCCATAACTTGATGTCCAGTCCGAGTCGCACCCCGAGATCAGAGACCTGCTTGAGCAACATAATGGCCTCTTCTTCGGGGGGGAGGCGTTCTTTCTTCTTGGCTAATTCGATTTCCAGCTGCCTATTTGCCGCGACTAATTCATCGAGATGTTTCACCTTAATCGTCAATGTTTGAATTTCGCTCTCCAGTTTGGTGTTCTCCGCTTCGAGGGCCGCAATACTTTCGGACTTGGGTTCCGCGATGTAGAAATAGAAGCCGGCAATCATGCCGCCGACCAGGAGCAGCAAGAGAGCCACCTTTTGAGAAGCCGGCACGCTGCGGAGTGCGTCAAGGTTAAGTTGAGGCAACGCCATATTTATCCCTTTAGGCGAAATGCCAACCGAAATTGATAGAGGTTAATTTTATTCTCCACTGCAGCCTTACTTTCCTGCAGATTAATACCGGTAAAATAATCGGTTCGGCGCAAGTTGTTCACGAATTCCACCACATCATCGTTGGTGAGCGCCTTTCCTTCCAACTCGACCGTTTCTGAAGCAACACCCAGCTTGGTCAGCCACACCTTGAGCGGATCGAGACTCTGGCTGACGTGGTCGAGTACCTTCACAGGTCCCATTCTTGACTGTTCAAGCTGATCAATGATCCGATTTTTGTCTTCAAGGAGTTTCTTCTTTTGTTCAAAATCCTGAACTTGTTTGACCTGCTCTTTCAGTTGAGCAACCTGTTTTTCCTTCGTCAGCTTCTCCTCTTGCCTGGCTTCCAACTCGTTGTCCAGCGCGGCGGAATACCACCAGCAACCGGCCAGCGTAACCAGGACTACCCCCACACCAAGGATTGCTTGGGCCCGAACATCATGCTGCGGCTTTGCTTGCCGCCCTTTCGACCCACCAGGGAGAAGGTTAATCCGTATCATCGGTCACCCACTGCTCGTAAAGCCAACCCAACCCCAACCGCCGCTGATGGCGCAAGCTCCGCAAGGAGATCTGGGTCCATCTCACACCCAGTGGTATCGATTTCGGCGAAGGGATCAGCAATTTCCACTGGGACTTGCATCCGATCACTTAACTGCTGAATCAGTCCTTTCGCCTTGGCAACGCCACCGCAGACAAGTACGCGATTGAGATCGGCATTGGCACCGGAGGTTTTGAAGTAATCCACCGTTCGGGCAATCTCGGAAGCCACCTCGGCATTTACACTATCCAGGACGTTACCGACCGACATTCCAGTGGCTTCCCCACTTCCCTCCTTCTTCTTACTTTCCTCCGCTTCTTCAAATGAGAGCCCCATTTCCCGTTGAATCGCTTCTGTGTACCTATTGCCACCCAGCGGAATGTCTCGGGTAAACAAAGAGGAGCCAGCACGTATAATGTTCACATTCATCACACTGGCGCCGAGATTGACCAAGGCGGTTGTTTCTTCTTGTGCCAATGGATAGTTGATCCCGTGCATATTTTCGATGGCGAACGCATCGACATCCATGACCATCGGAATGAGCCTGGCAGTCTTCACCAACTCCGTCAGCTCATTGATTTTGTCCTTCTTCGCCGCGACAAGAATCACCGCCATATCCCCCTGGCCATCGCTTGCTGGGTCCGGGGGCAATACATGGAAATCGATATTGACTTCGTTGATATCGAAGGGGATATATTGCTCAGCTGCCAGCTTCACTTGACCTTCAAGTTCTTCATCCGGCATAGGGGGAAGACTTATCTTTTTTACGATCACGGCATGCCCAGAAATCGAGACAGCGACGTGCTTATTCTTGATGTTTGTTTCCTCAAATAGCTCCTGGATAGCCGAGACCACGCGCCCCTCGTCCATCACGGTCCCATCGACAATCACTTCTGGTTCAAGCGGTTTCACCCCGAACTTCTGAAGAAAGTACCGTCCCTTACTTTCCTTGAGTTGTGCGACCTTAATCGCACTTGACCCAATATCAAGCCCCACAAGTTGCCGACGGGGAGTCAACATTGAGATAACGTCTGTTTCAACAAGCTTTTTTAATGAACTCAGCATGTGTCACCTGAACTCTACACGACGCGTTTCCTAGCACAAATGACTTTCTCGATTTCATCCACGTTTTTCGGTGTATAGAGTCGCCAATTCCTCCAATCGCGTGCGGGTCGTGCAATCACCCCTTCTCGTTCCCATCGGAACAATGTGGCCTTGGAAATGTCGAATAATTGGCATACCTGATTCGCCTTAATTCCCTCAGTTCCCTTATTGTCTATACGTTTTTCACACTCAGTATTTACACTCAACACGCCACCCTTAATATTCACAAAGGTAAGTATAGTCAATATGCTCGACCTGTCAAGGAAACTGCTGGAAGTGACGTTCTGGTGCGGGAACTGGATCGGCAGAAGGCCAACAATGGCCTAGGATTTGTCAATATCTCTATGTTTGAGGCCCACTTGGTAACCCAGAGCCGCAAGCCGCTCACAAAGATCTCCGGCAATCGCCACTGAGCGATGCCGTCCACCGGTACATCCAATTGCGATTGTGAGATAGCTACGTCGCTCGCGCTGATACAGAGGAAGGAGGAACCTTAAAAGCTCTTCGACATGTTGAATTAACGCAATCGCTTCGGAATCCTCG
>NIUT01000149.1:8400-20947 GCA_002254365.1 Nitrospira sp. UW-LDO-01 | reverse complement strand
ACTGAGCGATGCCGTCCACCGGTACATCCAATTGCGATTGTGAGATAGCTACGTCGCTCGCGCTGATACAGAGGAAGGAGGAACCTTAAAAGCTCTTCGACATGTTGAATTAATGCAATCGCTTCGGAGTCCTCGAGTACGAATTTACGGACCGGCTCGTCCTTGCCGGACAGCGGCTTGAGATCAGGCACAAAGAAAGGATTCTTCAGAAAACGCACATCGAACAACAGATCGATATCGTACGGGACTCCAAACTTATACCCGAATGCTAATAAGGAGATCGTCAGACGTCGATCGGACGAGTTCTGCAAAAACTCTTTCCCCAGCAGATCGCCGAGCTCATGCACCGTGAGATCCGATGTATCAATGATCCGATCCGCTTGTCGTCGCAACTCAGCGATCCGGTCCTTCTCAAATCGAATCCCCTCCCCAACGGGTCGATGCGGCAAGAGCGGGTGAGGTCGACGAGATTCTGAAAAGCGCCGGATAAGCACCTCCTCCCTAGCCTCTAGGAAGAGCACCTGGACAGCATGGCCAAGCGTTTTGATCCGTTCAAGAATCCCCACAAAATCCGCGAAAAATCCTCGCTCGCGCACATCAACACCGAGCGCGACGTTCGCGATTTCACTATGCTGCTGGTGACAGAGGTCAACAAAGGTCGGAAGGAGGGCAGGAGGAAGGTTGTCAATACAGAAATACCCGGCATCCTCAAATGCCTTCAACGCATAAGATTTCCCGGACCCCGACAATCCACTAATGATGACCAGATTAAGTTGCGCCATGAGACTCCGCCCGTCTTCATGGATCACCAGATGACAATCCACGAACGAGAACACCCCAGGTCATAGTCTCCGTCGAGGAGAAGCGCCATACAAATCCATCCATAAACAGCGCTTACGCCAACCCGACAGCCCCTACAAACCAATGAGGCCAGACTCCCCACCGCACCGCTCCCGAGTAATCCAGCTCAAGAAATTACTGTTCGCTTCTTTGGCTTGTCTGGTTTGTGACTAACAAGTCGCTCTTTCAATTTACGAAACTGCGCATCTACACGGTCAACGAGCGCATCAATGGTGGCATACATCTCCGACGTTGTAATCTTAGCTTGCACTCGCTTGCCGCTCACAATACCCGTCACTTCTGCCTTGTGTTGAAGCTTTTCAACTCCCAATATTACCTGTAACGACCCAACCTTTAACCCATAACGATCCAGCCGGCTCATTCGCGTTTCCACATAACTTTTCAGCGCTGGCGTAACATCCATGTGGCGGCCTGTGATTTTTAATGTCATGCCTACCTCCAATTTATTCCAGCCTGACGCAATACCTCTCTCATCAAAAAAACTGTTTCCGCTGACTTGCTGAAGCAATATTCAACTCTGCCCGATACTTGGCGACCGTCCTCCTTGCAATGCGCACACCTTGAGTAAAGAGCTTGGCCGCAATCTCTTCATCTTTCAATGGTCGCTTAGCATCCTCCTCAGCCACCATTATTTTGATCATATCGCGAACTGATACCGAAGAGTGCATGCCAGACGGTTCGTCGGCCCGCTGGAGTCCGGCATTGAAGAAAAACTTAAGCTCCAGCATACCTTGTGGACAGTACATGTATTTGTTGGCTGTCACTCGGCTGATCGTCGACTCATGCATCCCAATATCTTCCGCCACCTGTTTTAGGACTAACGGCTTCAGATACTGCACTCCATGTTCAAAAAACTCCTCCTGAAACTTGACGATGCTCGAGACTACCTTAACAATCGTTCTATTGCGCTGCTCGATGCTTCGAATCACCCACTGTGCGGCCCGCATCTTTTCGTCCATGTATGCCTTCGTCTCAGGCGTACCACTCTGCCCCGACGAAATGAGCTGTTTATAATACGGGCTGATTCTCATCCGTGGCAGACCGTCATCGTTTAACAACACAACCCACTCCCCTTCATTTTTGACGACAAACACATCCGGCACGATGACGTAGTTTTGAGTATTGATGAATGGCCGCCCGGGTTTTGGCTCAAGCTCCCCAATTACCTTGGTTGCGTGAAAGACGTCCTCTACTGTAACGTTCAGGGCCTTCGCGACCTTTGCGTATTGTCTCCGCTCCAGATCCTTTAAATGGTGGAGCACAATTGCTTCAATCACTGATCCCTTGAGCGCCCCAGGGGGTGCACCGAGCGACCCGAAGGGATTACGACCTACATGGCGCAATTGCAAGAGCAGACACTCCGGAAGATCCCTAGCGGCAACTCCTGTCGGATCAAAGGTTTGAACGTCTTTCAGGACCGACTCCGCCTCCGATTCCGTAAAGTCCGTGCCAGCAATCACCTCAGCTAACGAAATGCGCAGATAGCCGTCATCATCTAAATTGCCAATAATCAAACGGCCGACGGTTTTCTCTCGATCCGTGAGTGTCGATAGAGACAACTGCCAGAGCAGATGTTCCTCCAGAGAAGTGGGCTTGGCCACAGTCTGCTCGTATGAGGGCAGGTCATCCTGCGCAGAAGCATATTCCGTATCCCCACCTCGCCGATCTCTACCAAAGTACTCTTCCCAACCTGAGGCAGAAAACTCTTCCGGTGATCCTTGTTCTTCCCGCGATTCATCCTGAACGTTCTGTTCCTGCCCAGCCGATGCTGCGACTTCCTCAGCCTTCCCTTCATTAACCGATGACTCCCCGTCCTCGACATCGGATTGGACTTCATCAAGCAGAGGATTCTCCAAGATGTGCTGTGTCAGGCTCTGTTGCAATTCAAGTCGCGACAACTGCAGCAGCTTAATCGCCTGTTGCAACTGTGGCGTCATGATGAGTTTTTGGCTAAGCTTCAGATCAAGACGCAGTTTCATGGCCGACCGTTTACTTTCCTACAATCTAAACTGTTCTCCAAGATAGACCGCTCTGGCGGTTTCGCTCTGGACAATTACATCAGGAGGGCCCGATTCCAAGATCACGCCTTCATTAATGATATACGCTCGATCAACAATGGAAAGCGTTTCCTGGACATTATGATCGGTAATTAAGATGCCGATCCCTTTCACTTTCAACCGCGTAATGATCTGCTGAATGTCCGCCACCGCGATCGGATCAATTCCCGCAAATGGCTCATCCAGCAACATAAAGGATGGGGTGGCCGCCAGCGCACGCGTAATCTCCAATCGCCGCCGCTCGCCGCCGGAAAGGGCGTAGGCCATGCTTTTCCGAATGTGTCCAAGATCCAATTCTTTGAGCAGGGCATCGACCCGTTCATTTCGATCTTGACGAGCATATCCCAGCATTTCCAGAATGGCCAGAACATTATCTTCCACCGAGAGACGGCGAAATACGGACGACTCCTGGGGGAGATACCCGATACCTTTACGTGCTCGCTTGTACATTGGAAGGCTCGTAACGGATTCCCCTTTGAAGGTGATCTCTCCTGCATCCGGCTGGCATAATCCGACCATCATATCGAAGATCGTCGTCTTCCCAGCTCCATTTGGTCCCAGAAGGCCCACGACTTCACCTGCAAAGACTTCGATCGCCACACCTTTCACGACCTTTCGGCCACGAAAGCTTTTCATTAATCCGTTCGCTCGCAGTGATGTACCGTTCTCTAGTGCCACGCTCTGCACGAGCCTCGTCGGTTCCTCCTCAACGCTTGGAGTCATTGTTCAGGCTGCCCCTCGCCTTCAATGCGGATATGGGACGCTCCTTCCACCACGCTACGTTCTTCGGCAAGAAAGAGAGTGATTTGCTTACCACTGACACGCGTCCCCTTTTCCCAAGCCACTGGATCGCCTGTCAACACAACTTTTTCACCGTCTGCAAAGTACACCGCTTTTTGGCAAGTCGCATTGCCATTTTCATACTTAATTTTGACATGGTGCGCCTCTCCAATCGCTTCAACACGATTCACCGAACGGCTCGACATCGTTGATCCTGGATGCCCTGGCTGAACGTTGGATGAGGCTTGAGTGAAATCACGCTGCTCGTCTCCCCTCCGCGCTGTTGCCGCACCTTGAGAGTTCTTTGGCTGGAACGACACCACCATCTTATCAGAGTGCACGACCAAGGAGCCTCGCGTGAGCACTACCGCCCCCTCAAAGACGGCCTGGCTATCCTGATTCCGTACCGTCATCCGATTGGAAGTGATGGTCGTTGGAACACCAGGGGCCTCTACACTCCGCTTCAGACTCCCAGAGTCAGATGTGGGAGCGGCTGCCGAAGATCCTGACAATACAACACTAAGAAGCAGACACCAGATCCACATGGACATCTTGGAGTATCTCAAACTCTTCTGATGATATTCGCCCCATCAGCCCTTGCCCTCGGATCTCCAACCCATGGCCCACGATCCGAACCGGCGCCGTCGTCCTGATCTCTCTCATTGCCTCTACCCACTCTAGCCGGTCGGTATAAATAGTGTATCCACTCTTGGTTTGGACGACGATGGGAGTTTCTCGATTGGCTAATACAAAATCCTTGGTTGCCGTATTAAAGGTCCCCTCTTCACCATGGACAGTCACTTCATCACCGGATCCCCCATAAAAAGTCAAGACAACCTCGTGTAGAACGGCGCGCTTTTCCTGCTCAAAGATGCGTGCCTGCCTGGCTCGGACCTGCCATTCCACGGCCTCCCCCTTCGATTGGGTAAAGGTAAACTCACCCAGTTTCGCATCGGCATCTTCAAACGCATTTAAGGAGACGGAGGCCCCACGAGAAGGAGACTCAGCATTTCTGAAGAGAAGATAACCAAGAAATATTGTCAGGAGGATACTCAAGGAAAGCAGGGCTCGGCGGGCGAAAATTTCCCACATTTCTGAATGATTCTCCAGGCATAGGAAGCTAGACCAGAGTCTGTATCTGGCACGATCTTAGCAGGTGCGACCAGTCAAGTAAACGTCTCCCTAGAAAAGAAAAGCCCCCCAGTCCGTTCGGCCTGGAGGGCTTTGGATGTTAATACAGTTCGGTTTGACAGAAAGCTAGGTGGATGGGGTTGCCTCCGTCGGAGAAGGCTGTGCTTGGCTTGCACCAGACTTCTTCTGGGCCGTCGTCTCTTGACGAGCCACGAGCTCAATGGCGACCATTTCCGCAGCATCTCCCACACGACGGCGAGTTTTAATGATTCTGGTGTACCCACCAGGCCGATCTTTAAACCGCGCAGCAACGTCGTCAAAAAGCTTTGAGACGACGGTCTTACTTCGAAGAAATCCTAAGGCTCTCCGTCGAGCAGGAAGCGTCCCTTCCTTCCCGAGTGTGATCATGCGATCAGTAAATCCTCTGATTTCTTTGGCTTTTGCTTCCGTCGTTTCAATACGTTCGTGATCCAGCAACGATGTGACGAGGTTTCGAAAAAGGGCCCCTCTGTGTTTCGTCTGGCGACCAAGTTGTCGTCCTTTTTTTCTATGTCGCACGGTGTTCCCCTTGGCTAAGAATCATCATTCTGATTTTGGACTTCCGTTGTGTGGAGACGACGCCTCAACCTTCGTTCCTAATGAAAGACCCATTTCCGTGAGTATTTCTTTAATTTCATTGAGAGACTTTTTACCGAAATTCTTCGTCCTGAGCATCTCCCCTTCAGACTTTTGAACTAAATCAGCAATCGTCTTGATATTTGCGTTTTTCAAACAATTGGCAGCCCGAACAGACAACTCCAATTCATTCACGCTTCGAGAGAGGTTCTTATTGACCTCGCGATGAGACTCCTCGTATCCTGCCTCGTTCTTCCCTTCGCTGCGCTCTTCTGGATTGATGAATATATCCAAGTGCTCGCGTAAAATCCCTGCGGCGTTCGAAAGAGCATCCCGTGGACTGATCGTGCCATCAGTCCAGATCTCCACCGCCAGCTTGTCATAGTCAGTCATACGACCTACACGGGCATTTTCCACATGAAAATTTACCCGCTTGATCGGAGAAAACACCGAGTCGATGGCAATCACACCAATCGGCAACCCTTCTTCCTTGTTGCGTTCGGCTGGGACATACCCGCGCCCATGCTTGACCGTCATCTCAATATCCAACGTGGCATCCTTGTCGAGGGTCGCGATGTGCAACTCTGGGGTGAGAATAGTCACCTCAGCGTCATGAAGTACATCGGAACCCTTCGCTTCGCCAGGCCCCTTCTTTTTTAAGCGAATGGTCTTGGGTTTATCCGTATGGAGTGCCAAGCGTAGACTTTTAATATTCAGGATAATTGCCGTGACATCTTCTGTTACGCCGGAAATAGTTGAAAACTCATGAACGACCCCCTCGATCTTTACAGTGGTCACCGCAGCACCGGTAAGCGACGACAACAAAATGCGGCGAAGGGCATTACCAATCGTGGTACCGAACCCCCGCTCAAACGCCTCGGTTGTGAAGCGGCCGAATGTGGGGGACTGTGTATCCTTGTCGACTTCCACCCGCATTGGGATCTGAAAGTCCTTCATCGCTTTGATCATGACCCACCCTCCATACCATCGAGTGACAAACACATTGACGGCTTACACCTGACCGAATAGCAACCAGACCAGTGGGCTATCGAGAATATAATTCGACCACCATCTGCTCATTCACTGGCAACGTAATTTGGTCCTTAGCAGGAAGGGCCCGGACAATCCCTTTGAATGCCCCACGATCCAGCTCCAGCCACTCTGGGATTCCACGGCTGTCGACTGACTCCAAGGCCGCCTGAATGGCCACAAGATCTCGACTCCGTTCCCGAATCTCGATGACATCGCCAGGCTTCACCAAGGCCCCGGCCACTGTAATCTTTTTGCCATTCAACGTGAAATGACCGTGACTGACAAGTTGGCGAGCTTGCTTGCGCGAAGCCCCAAAACCTAGGCGATAGGCCACATTGTCCAAACGGCACTCAAGAAGACGCAATAACGCATCTCCCGTGACGCCAGTCTGCCGTTCGGCACGTTCGAATACTCCCCGAAACTGGCACTCCTGAAGGCCATAAATCCGACGCAGCTTCTGCTTCTCACGAAGCTGCAGGCTATAGTCGGATGTCCGTTGACGCCCTTGTCCATGCTGGCCAGGGGGATAGCTCCGCCGTTCGATCGCACATTTTTCCGTCATGCAGCGCGTGCCCTTCAAAAAAAGCTTTTCACCTTCGCGCCGACACAACCGACAGACAGGACCACGATACTTTGCCACTGATGCCTCCTCGGAAAAGAGCTGCCCGAGTCGTTGACTACCCCGTCACCTAAAACCCCAAAACCTCTACGACTCATTCGCTCGCATGAATTACACTCGACGTCGCTTGGGTGGACGGCACCCATTATGTGGGATAGGCGTGACATCACGAATCAAGTTGATCCGCAACCCTGCCCCCTGCAGAGACCGAATCGCCGACTCTCGCCCTGATCCAGGCCCATTCACATACACGTCAATCTGACGCATTCCACTTTCCATTGCCTTCCTCGCTGCCGCCTCCCCAGCCCGCTGAGCAGCAAAGGGCGTACTCTTGCGTGAACCTTTAAAGCCCTGATTCCCGGCACTGGCCCAGACCACCGTGTTACCGCTCATATCGGTAATGGTCACAATGGTATTATTGAAAGACGCTTGAACGTGAGCCACTCCGCTCTGAACGATCCGGCGCTCCTTCTTCTTGCCTTTTTTCACACTCATACTCGCTCCTCTCAATGGCGGAGTAGACTACGGACGGGCTCCTGGTTTGCCTGCGGTCGGTCTTGGTTTACTACTCACACCGGCACGACGCCCTTTCCGGGTCCTTGCATTTGTTTTGGTCCGTTGACCCCGAACAGGTAAGCCCTTTCGATGCCGGAGACCTCGATAAGTCCCGGAATCTACCAGGCGCTTGATATTAAGTGACACCTCTTTCCGAAGATCACCCTCGACCCGGTAATCACGTTCAATGATTTCTCGCAATTTTACAATCTTGTCTTCGCTCAAATCTTTGACACGAACGGCGCCGTCAACACCGGCTTCAGCGAGAATCTGCTGAGCTGAGGTTCGCCCAATTCCGTAGACATAGGTTAACCCGATGTCCGTTCGCTTATTTCTCGGTAAATCGACACCAGCAATACGTGCCATTCTTCCTCCAGATACGAGCATCAGGTGCGAGCCAGCAGGCTGCACCGCTCTCCTGACTCTATATGTTCAGAACTCTGCATCACTGTGCACCACCCCACGGCTACCCTTGCCGCTGCTTGTGTCGCGGATTCTTGCAGAGGATCCGCACGACACCACGACGGCGAACGACTTTGCACTTCGCGCAAATAGGCTTCACTGACGACTTGACCTTCATGGCAATCCTCAACTCCCGTTACTTAAATCGATAGGTGATTCGACCCCTGGTCAAATCGTACGGAGACATCTCCACAGTGACCTTATCCCCCGGCAAAATACGGATAAAATGCATACGCATTTTCCCAGAGATATGAGCCAATATGATATGGCCATTTTCAAGTTTGACGCGAAACATGGCATTCGGAAGCGTCTCGGCGACTGATCCTTGAACCTCAATAATATCTTCTTTTGCCATAACGGTGGCTATACCCTTTTGCTCACGGTAGTGTAGGGCTTCTCCGACTGACTCAAGATGCGAGGAGCGCCTGCTGGCTGTATGGCAATGGTATGTTCAAAGTGCGCCGATAAGCTGCCATCCACAGTGACCGCTGTCCATCGATCATCGAGAACGCGAACGGCACTCCGCCCCATATTCACCATTGGTTCAATCGCCAAAACCATCCCAGATTGCAATCGAGGGCCTTGTCCAGACTTCCCGTAGTTTGGGACTTGAGGCTCTTCGTGCAGCTGTCGTCCAATGCCGTGGCCCACAAACTCCGTGACAACTGAAAACCCAGCGGCCTCTACATGAGCCTGCACTGCATGTGAAATATCCGTCAACCGATTACCAACAACCGCTTGCTTGATTCCAAGATAAAGGGCTTCCCTGGTCACCTGTACCAACTTCTCTGTTTCATGAGGGACTCGACCAACTGCAACGGTCACAGCGGAATCCCCATAGAATCCTCCGACAATCGCCCCAAGGTCCAAGCCAATGATGTCTCCATCCTTCAGTTTACGCTTCGATGGAATGCCATGAACAACCTGCTCATTGACTGAAGCACAAAGCGTTTTTGGGTAGTTTCTATACCCTTTAAACGCTGGGATTGCACCACGAGCTCTAATTTCCTTTTCAGCAATCAGATCGAGTTCGTCTGTACTGACCCCTGCACAAACAGCCTCCTTTACGATCTCCAATGCCTCAGCAACCACTCGGGAAGCCGCCGCCATAACTTCGATTTCGGCTGGCGTTTTCAGAATGATCATGCCGTCTGGTATACCGACAGAGTGCGTACAAGCTCTTGATAGACAACCTCAACCGGTTCAGCGCCATTGAGATGGGACAATAATTGCCGCTGCTCATAGAAACTGATCAGTGGGGCAGTCTGCTCTTCATACACCTTGAGACGTGTCTCAATTGCCTCTCGCTGATCATCACTTCGTTGGATCAACAGTTCACCACAGCGATCACAAGATACTCCATTCTTTGATGGAGCAAAGTCCACATGATAGGTGGCCTGACACTTCGGACAACTCCTCCGTCCACTCAAGCGCTTAATGACCTCTTCCCGCGAAACTCTAAAATTAATAACCTGATCGAGCTGGATCCTCTGGCCAGCCAATACTGCCGCTAGAGCGTCTGCCTGAGGAACAGTTCTTGGAAACCCGTCAAGGATGAACTTCTTCGGTTCTGATAGCTCTGTCAGTTTTTCCTTCACCAACCCGATGACCACTGAATCAGGAACGAGCCGCCCTTGATCCATGTGCCCTTTAGCTTCCAAGCCAAGCGACGTCTTATTACGAACGGCTGCTCGGAGCAAGTCCCCCGTTGAAATCTTGGCGATGTGATACTGGGCAACGATCTTATCGGCCTGTGTGCCCTTACCAACGCCGGGAGCTCCAAGAAAGACAACCCGCATCGCTAACTACTTCTCCCTCTCAATGGTGCCATGCCCTTCCCCAGAAACCCCTCATAATTACGCATAAGCATATGAGACTCAATTTGTTGGGCTGTATCCAAACCAACCCCAATGACAATCAGCAGCGATGTGCCACCAAAGTAAAACGGCACGTTTAACTTGTAAATCAAGAGCTCAGGGATCACGCATACAATGGCAAGATACATGGCTCCAGCAAAAGTAATTTTCGTCAATACACTATAAATATAGTCGGAGGTTCGCTGACCAGGCCGTATTCCTGGAATAAATCCCCCATACTTCTTCATATTGTCGGCCATGTCGACTGGATTGAGCACGACTGCGGTATAGAAGAAACAAAAGAACACGATCAGGCCGACGTACATCAATGTGTACAGAAGCGATCCAGGCGCCAGTTGCGCGCCAATGGCTTGGACCCAAGGAGTTTCAAAAAATCCAGCGATCGTGGCTGGGAAGGCAATAATCGACGAAGCAAATATTGGGGGAATAACACCTGCCGTATTGATTTTCAACGGAATATGAGTACTTTGTCCCCCATACACACGTCGCCCTATTACACGCTTTGCGTATTGGACTGGTATTTTCCTGCGACCACTTTCCAGAAAAACAATTGCCGCAACCACGCCAACCATCAGGAGTGCCAGACCAACGAGCAAAAAAGCATTAAGTTGACCGATTTCGTATAGGTTGTAAGTCTGGGCCACTGCGGAAGGCAGCCGTGCGACGATTCCCGCAAAGATGATCAATGATATTCCGTTGCCAATTCCCCGTTCGGTGATTTGCTCACCCAACCACATCAAGAATCCTGTGCCTGCAGTAAGGGTGATCACCGTCATAAGACGAAATCCCCAGCCAGCATTCAGGACGAAGGCCCCTTGATTCATTTGCTCGAGTCCGATCGCAATCCCAAACCCCTGAATCAACGCAATGCCAATGGTCCCGAATCGGGTGTATTGGATGATCTTCTTTCGACCCCGCTCGCCTTCTTTGGCAAGTTTCGTCAAATGAGGGATGACGACCGTCAGTAGCTGGAGAATAATTGATGCACTGATATACGGCATAATGCCGAGTGCAAAAATCGTCAACCGAGACAGAGAGCCTCCCGAGAAGATATCCAGAAACCCAAGTAAGGATCCACCTTGCTTTTGCAGGAAGTCAGAAAGGGCTTCACCGTTGATCCCGGGGGTTGGAATGTGGGATCCGATGCGATACACCACAAGCATGCCGAGCGTGAACAAGACTCGAGTACGCAGCTCGGGGATCTTAAAAATATTCTGGAAACTAGTCAGAAGACGTTCAAGCACCGCCGATAACCTCAACTCTCCCGCCAGCCGCTTGAATCTTCGCTTCCGCTGATTTACTGAACTTGTGGGCCTGAACGACCAGGGACTTTTTCAACTCACCGACCCCGAGAATTTTGATCGGAAGGCGTTTTCGCTTTACCAGTCCGGCGTCTACCATCGCCTGAGGAGTAACCGTCCCCTCCCCCGTCCACTGCTCAAAACTCTTCAGATTGACAATGGAATATTCAACCCGTGATGGATTGGTGAAACCAAACTTGGGCAACCTTCTAACCAATGGCATCTGGCCACCCTCAAACCCAGGGCGTTTCCCTCCACCAGACCGCGCCAATATTCCCTTATGTCCCTTGGTCGCAGTCTTTCCATGACCGGAGCCCGGTCCACGCCCAATCCGTTTACGACGCTTTTTTGATCCTGGGGCCGGAGACAAATTATGTAGGTTCATGGACGTCCAACCTCGAGCAGATAGCCAACTTTTCGAATCATCCCTTGAACTTGGGGCGTGTCTGGACGAATCACTGTTTGACGGATATGCCGGAGACCTAACCCACGCAGAACGAGCCGATGGCTTTGCGGCGTACCAATTGGACTACGCCGCAACGTCACCTGCACACACTGCCCTTCAGGAGTTGCCTTTTTTTTTGCCGCTGTCGTTCCCATTAGACCGTAGCCCTTTCATACCCTTCAACCGCCGGCTGCCGACGGTGACGAAGCACATCTTCTACATTTCTCAGTTGCGAGAGCCCATCGAGTGTGGCACGAACCGTATTGAATGGATTCCCACGACCCAAGGTCTTTGCGATAACATTGTGAGCACCAACCAATTCCACCACCGCTCGAACCGCTCCTCCTGCAATAATCCCGGTCCCATCGACAGCAGGCTTTAAGAGCACATGCTCCGCCCCAAAGAGCCCATGAACTTCATGCGGAATCGTCCCACCCTTGAGTGGAACATGGACAAGATGCTTCTTCGCCTGCTCCACGGCCTTTGAAATCGCAACAGGCACCTCAGCAGCCTTACCCTTACCAATCCCAACCCATCCATGGCCATCTCCGACAACCACCAGTGCGCAAAAATTAAATCGCTTTCCACCTTTGACAACTTTTGCCACTCGGTTGATAAATACTACTTTATCTTTTAGGTTCAGTTCATCGGGATTGACTCGCACGCTCTCACCCCTCAGTCCAACGTTCAGTTAAATTCAAGAAAAGAGAATCATCACCGACCTGATCTGTTCATGCCATCAGGATCTTCATCTAAAATTTCAGGCCGCCTTCACGAGATGCATCGGCCAATGCCTTGATACGGCCATGGTA
>NIUT01000149.1:0-8323 GCA_002254365.1 Nitrospira sp. UW-LDO-01 | reverse complement strand
CCGCCGTTACCTTCACGGCTTTCGCTCGATCAGCAATCAACTTCCCGACAGCCTTAGCCGCTTCAATTCCACCGGTTGACTTCACCGTTGTGCGAATCGACTTATCAAGAGATGAGGCCGCGGCAAGAGTGGTTCCCCGAATATCATCAATGACCTGAGCATAGATATGAGCCGTGCTCCTAAAAACATTCAGACGAGGACGTTCAGTGGTACCAAGAATTGCCTGGCGCACACGCTTGCGCCGCCGTTCAAGCTGTCGAAATTTATCTGCAGCATTCATTGTCAGTTCCTACTTCCCAGTTTTGCCTTCTTTTTTGCGTAATGTTTCGCCAGCATAACGAACACCCTTTTGCTTATACACATCCGGGGGTTTAATGGCTCGTAGATCAGCCGCAACCTGACCAACCAATCGCTTATCAACCCCTTTGACATTGATGAGAGTTTGCTTATCAACCTTCACATCAATACCGATTGGGATTTCATAAAGAACAGGGTTGATATATCCAACATTAAAGCTCAAGGTCCGCCCCTGAAGTTGCGTCTTGTAGCCAACACCGGTAATCTCTAGAGATCGCTCATACCCCTTCGTGACACCCTGGACCATGTTGCTCAGCTCAGCGCGAGTGAGCCCGTGCAAAGCTCGTATCTTACGATCATCGTTGGACCGACCGATAAGAACCTGGCCATCCTTAACGGCCACATCAAGCCCCTGCACCATTGGCCACTCTAATTTCCCCAAGGGACCCTTCACCGTCACCGTTGATCCGACCGCTTTTACTTCCACTCCAGCTGGAATGGTGATCGGCTTTTTCCCAATACGCGACATGATCTCTTACACCCTTCACCCGAGGTCCGAACAACCGATATCCTTACCATACCGAGCAGAGAACCTCGCCCCCGAGATGACTTTTGCGAGATTCTTGATCCGTCATGATTCCCTTTGATGTCGAAAGGATAGAGACACCAATGCCATTTCGAACTTTTCGAATATCCTGACTGCCAACATACACGCGACGACCCGGCTTGCTGATACGCTCGAGCCCCGTGATCATTGGCTGCCCTTCCCCAAGATATCGAAGGCGCACATGCAGAACGGGATGCCCATCCTCGGTGCTGTCTTCAACCCCCTCAACGTAACCCTCTCTCTTCAAAATCTCGAGGATAGCCCGTTTGAGCTTTGAGGTTGGAACCGTAACTGTTTCAAAACGCCGTTGGGCGCCATTTTTTAATCTAACGAGAAGATCGCCGATTGGATCGGTAACCATGCTATGTCCTTCTACCCCTCATTGCTATTCTTTTGTTGACTGCCATCCACCCATGAACTCTGGCTACCAGCTTGACTTTCTCACTCCAGGGATCTCCCCCTTGAGTGTCAATAAACGAAAGCAGATTCGACACATTCGAAATCGGCGCAAATACCCTCGGACCCTCCCACACACACCGCATCGATGATACTCCCGCGTGGAAAACTTTGGTTTCGCCGCAGCCTTATTTCTCAATGCTAAACGTGACACAGGAACTCCTTCCGTCCAACCAACATCCGAGACTTCTACCGTTTCTTAGGTTCTGAACGGCATCCCGAGGTGCTTTAACAAAGCTCTTCCTTCATCGTTCGTTTTTGCCGTGGTGACAACCGTGATATCCATACCGTGAATCGACGCCACCTCGTCATACTTAATCTCCGGGAAGATCAACTGCTCCTTCAGCCCAAGAGTATAATTTCCTCGGCCATCAAATGCCTTCGGAGATATGCCCCGAAAATCTCGTATACGAGGAAGCGCCAACGTCACCAATCGATCAAAAAACTCGTACATCCGCCGACTACGGAGCGTAACTTTTGCTCCGATTGGTAGGCCCTGCCTGAGCTTGAATCCAGCAATAGCCTTTTTCGCGCGAGTCACAACCGGCTTCTGACCCGTAATCATGCCTAATTCAGTCACGGCACTTTCCAGAAGCTTTACATTTTGGATTGCCTCACCCATACCAACGTTCAAGACAACCCGCTCAAGCTTGGGAACTTGCATGACGTTCTTATAGCCAAACTCCTTCATCAAAGCTGGCACGACTTGCTGTTCATATACATCTCGAAGTCGTGGCCGAAACTTGGACTCGGCACTTCCCTGATCAAGCTGCGGTGCCTCTTTCTTTGCCGATTTCCGCTCAGTGGCTTTACTTGTCGCTTTGCTTTTTGGTTCCTTAGCCATTGCCAACCCTATTCCAGAATCTCGTTAGATTTCTTACTAAAGCGTACTCGTCGCCCATCGGCTTGAGTTCGTATCCCTACCCGCGTCGGCTTCTGCGTGACCGGGCAGAAAAACATCACATTTGAAATTTGAAGCGGCGCCTCTCTCTCCAAGATACCGCCCTGCTTTGCCTTCTGATTAGGTTTCGTGTGTCGTTTAATAACATTCAGCTTTTCCACGACCACTTTTCCCGCTCGAAGGTCTACCGACATGACCTTCCCTGTCTTACCGCGCTCGCGACCGGAAATAACAACCACCGTATCGCCTTTTCTAATTCTGCTTTTTGAGAGTACTTGCACAACGCCCCTCGCTCGTTCGACCCTATAAAACTTCTGGTGCCAATGAGATGATCTTCATAAACTTCTTCCAACGCAGTTCTCGTGCGACGGGACCAAAGATGCGTGTGCCAATTGGCTCGCCGTCCTTATTAATCAGAACACATGCGTTGCGATCAAACTTGATGTAAGAGCCGTCCTCCCGACGAACTTCTTTCGTGGTTCGGACAATAACTGCCCGGCTCACATCTCCCTTCTTCACACTCGCCTGAGGGATAGCCTCCTTCACAGCTACCACGACGACATCGCCCAAGGATGCGTAACGACGACGCGTCCCCCCGAAGACATGAAAGCACATGGCTTGTTTGGCCCCGGAGTTATCCGCTACGTCCATGTATGTATAGTTCTGAATCATTGATATATTCCTACGAATCTCAAGTGCTGAACCGAGCCAAATGAACGTTTCTACTTTTCAGGCTGACCTTTTTCCATCACCTGAACGACACGCCAGTTCTTTTCCTTGCTCAGCGGACGGGTCTGCACCAATTTCACCCGATCCCCTATCTTACAGATGCCACTTTCATCATGAGCCTTTAATCTTGTCACCCTTCTCAGGACTTTCTTGTAGATAGGATGAACAACCGATCGAGACACAGTCACGACAACAGTCTTCTGCATTTTATTACTGACGACATCACCATACCAATGACGCCGCTTTACCACGTCAGCCATAGCGTTCCTTACCTTTTCGACTCGTCAGTTTGGCTCCGAACCTCATTAAGGACGGTCTTCACTCGCGCGATATCACGCTTTGTCTTTCGAATTTGCATTGGATTCTCAAGACGACCCGTACCGAACTGAAAACGGAGCGTGAACAGTTCCTGCACGAGCTGCTGCTCCTTCTCCTGGAGCTCACCCGCAACCATCCCTCTCAACTCTTTCACATCAAGCGCCATATCAGCTCTCCAACTCCCATCCCAAGTTGACGTTATTCCTTTTACCCGAACTCACCGCGGACGACTAACTTCGTCGCGACCGGCAACTTGTGAGAGGCGAGCCGGAACGCCTCCTTGGCAGTTTCTGGAGTGACTCCATCCATTTCGTACAAGATCCGACCTGGCTTCACCACTGCGACCCAGTATTCTGGATTTCCTTTTCCCTTTCCCATTCGAGTCTCAGCTGGTTTTTTCGTAATGGGCTTGTCGGGGAAAATTCTGGTCCAAACCTGTCCACCTCGCTTCACATATCGCGTAATTGCAATACGCGCAGCCTCAATTTGACGGCTCGTGACCCAACCCGGCTCCAACGCCTTTAGCCCAAACTCACCGAGAGTAATCTGACCGCCACGATAGGCCTTCCCATTCATGCGGCCCTTTTGCATCTTTCTAAATTTAACTTTCTTAGGGGCTAACACAGCTCAATCTCCTCACCCAAACCGTCTATCCAATGTTGATTCTGCCTTCATGGGTTGCACTGGTAGAAGCTCGCCTTTATAGATCCACGTCTTCACCCCAATCTGCCCCATGGTTGTATGGGCTTCCGCAAAACCATAATCAATTTCAGCACGAAGCGTGTGTAGAGGTACCCGCCCTTCCCGATACCACTCAGTCCTGGCGATTTCAGCACCACCCAAACGCCCAGCTACCATAATCTTAATCCCTTGAGCGCCAAGCCGCAGCGCTGACTGGACACTGCGCTTCATCGCCCTCCGGAATGCAACTCGCTTTTCGAGCTGCGTCGCGACATTCTCACTGACTAGCTGAGCATCAAGTTCAGGCTTCTTGATTTCTTTTACCGTAACGTAAACCTGCCCTCCATACTGCTTTTCAAGGTCAGCCTTCAGCTTATCGACTTCCGCACCTTTTCGACCAATGATGATACCAGGCCGAGCAGTATGGATAATAACTCTCGTCTGATCGCCCGAACGCTCAATTTCTACCTTTGCAACCCCGGCATGATAAAGCCGGGCCTTCACGACCTTTCGAATTTTCACGTCTTGATGGAGCAACTTGGCATAATCTTTCCCAGCGTACCAACGAGAGCTCCAGGTGTAGTTGTAACCAAGCCGATAACCAATTGGATGTGTTTTCTGACCCATACTCGCTATGCCTCAATAAATTAAAATCAGCCTACTTCTTTTGTCCGCGACCCTCAGATGCCGTGACCGCTACCGTAATGTGACTAGTACGCTTCTGAATCGCATTGGCCCTTCCCATGGACCTAGCCCTCACACGCTTGTACGTAGGCCCACAGTTAACAAACGCCCTCGAGACCACCATCGATTCACTATCACCTAACTCCTTCAATTCCGCATTAGCCACAGCAGAACGTAGAAGCTTCTCAACCACGCGTGCTGCGTGTCGAGGAGTATGTTTCAGCATGGCCAACGCCATCGGAACTTGCTGACCCCGAATCATATCTATTACCGGCTTGGCTTTTCTTGGCGCAACACGGACAAACCTGAGAATGGCATGTGCTTCACTCATCGTACAATCCCGTCACCCTTCAGCGTTCCGAATTCAACTAGTCAGATCCCAGCACCCAATACACCAACTCACAGCAACCCAGCGACTACTTCAGTGCTACAGCCTTCTCAGTCTTCGCTTGACCGTGCCCCTTAAAAAAACGAGTGGGGGCAAATTCGCCGAGCTTATGCCCGACCATATTCTCAGTGACAAAAACCGGGATGAACTTCTTTCCATTATGAACCGCAAACGTATGGCCAATCATATCAGGCACCACCGTTGATCGCCGTGACCACGTCTTAATTAGCTTTCGATCCTTAGTCTGATTCATCTGCTCAACTTTTTTGAGAAGATGGTCGTCAACAAACGCCCCCTTACTAACTGATCTAGGCATTGCGCACTCCTGACTTACGTCTGGCAATTATGAACTTATCGGTCTTCTTATTATGTCTCGTCTTATAGCCCTTAGTGGGAACCCCCCATGGGGACACCGGGTGTGGATTACCTTGCCCGGATTTTCCCTCTCCACCTCCATGCGGATGATCAACAGGATTCATGACCACACCTCGAACGTGCGGTCTTTTCCCCTTCCAACGGTTCCTACCCGCCTTCCCTACACTGATATTTTCATGATCCACATTCCCAACTTGCCCAACAGTTGCCATACAGTGGCCCAACACTCTTCGCATCTCACCAGACTTGAGCCGAACCTGTACATATTCGCCATCACGGCCCATAACCTGGGCGAATCCTCCAGCACTTCGTATCAGTTGACCGCCCTTACCGGCCTTGAGTTCAATGTTATGAATCGTGGTTCCAAGCGGCATATTAATCAACGGCAAGGCATTTCCAGGGCGAATTTCAGCCTGTGGACCTGATTGCACTTCATCATTAATGGCAAGGCCGACAGGGGCCAAAATATAACGCTTTTCTCCATCGCGGTACTTCAAAAGAGCGATCCTCGCAGAGCGGTTTGGATCATACTCTATCGCGGTTACTTTTGCCGACACACCTACCTTATCTCGACGAAAATCAATAATCCGATAGAGTCTCTTGTGGCCAGCCCCACGAAACCGAACGGTTGTCCGCCCATCATTATTGCGCCCACCAGTCCGCTGATGAAAAGAGGTCAATGACTTTTCAGGCCGCTTACTGGTCAATTCTTCTGTTCCCACTGCGGTCATCCCACGACGACCAGGGGACGTAGGACGATATACTTTTATTCCCATGAGGACGACTCCTAGATTTCCACTCTTAGATAACTACCCGCAAAACGGATACCGACTAGGCACTTTCGTACATCTCAAGCTTTTCGCCTTCCTTGAGTGTGACAAAAGCCTTCTTCCAGTCCGACCGTCTACCCGCGAATCGGCCAAGGCGCTTCATTTTTCCGCGCACGTTCATCAAATTCACTTTCTCAACCTTGACCTTCAACAGCGACTCGACTGCCTGTTTCACCTGGACACGATTCGCCTCAGGATGGACGACAAAGCCAACCGTGTTGCTTTTCTCGCGAAGGCCCGTAATCTTCTCGGTCAAGAGCGGTTGAACCAGTATCCAATGCATACCCACATTCATGACCAGACCTCGTTTATCGCAACCAATTCATGCTCAGAAACCACAACAACTTGAGCACGAACAACGTCATAGACATTCAGCTGATCCGCACTGAGCACCTTCACGGACGCTAAATTCCCAGCGGCCTGAATAATGCCAGACTGACTCTTTCCTGCAATTAACAACACCTCTGCGCCTCCACCAAATCCAACCAATGCCTGCGCCAAAATCTTAGTCTTCGGTTGCTGCAGAGAAAGGTCGGTGACCACAAACAAGTTTCCACCAGCCACCTTTGCAGACAACGCGCTCTGAAGAGCAGCGCGATACTTTTTCTTCGGCATTGAATACGCATAGCTTCTTGGTTTTGGTCCAAACACACTGCCACCGTGACGCCATACGGGAGACCGCAGCGAGCCAGCCCTCGCACGTCCGGTATGCTTTTGCTTCCAAGGCTTCTTACCGGAACCACTTACCTCACCACGCCGCAAAGTGGAAGCAGTCCCACGACGCTCACACGCCCGCTGCATGACAACGGCTTCGTGCACGAGCGCAATTCGAGGATCACAGCCGAATACCTGAGCTGATAACTCGACCGCGCCAACCTTCTTTCTCTTCAAATCAACCAAATCAATCGTAGGCATGCTAGCTCTTCTTTGATTTTCGAACGACAACGATCCCATTCGCAGCCCCAGGAACCGCCCCGCGGATGAATAAAAGATTTTCCTCAGTGCGCGACTCAACCACTTTTAATCGCTGAACGGTCACGCGCTCGGCCCCCATGTGCCCAGGCAAGGTCTTGCCCTTCCACACCCTGGAAGGGAACGAACTCGCTCCGATAGAGCCAGGAGCCCGATGAAACATAGACCCGTGTGATTCAGGACCACCTGCATAGTGATGTCGCTTGACGACCCCTTGAAATCCTTTTCCCTTGGACACACCGATCACATCCACCCAATCACCCTTCTTAAACATTCCGACCGTAACTAATTGCCCAGGCGCTAAATCACCGTCCTTCTTAAA
This sequence comes from Nitrospira sp. UW-LDO-01, assembly GCA_002254365.1. Lineage (GTDB taxonomy): Bacteria > Nitrospirota > Nitrospiria > Nitrospirales > Nitrospiraceae > Nitrospira_D. Next base: position 763 of record NIUT01000149.1, on the reverse strand, counting down.
CTCACGTAAGATACGGCTTGCAGGTGCCTGATTTTTTTTCAAATGCCCAAGCTCTGCCTTTGAAAGCCGTCGCTCTTTCACCTCTCCAAAAGAAAGCTGGACCGCCCCATGGTGATTTTGCTCTTTCTCGTGAACCGTCACCACTCGACAAGGTCCCGCCTCAATCACCGTTACCGGAGTAAGACGAGTTTCATCAAAAACTTGTGTCATGCCGAGTTTTTTACCAATTAATCCGTTTGTCATATTGTCCCAATATGCTGTGCACTCAAGTCCGCTCTACTATAAATTCAACGTGGAGCAAGATTAGAACTCAGTGCTCACAACTTAATCTCAACATCCACCCCTGCCGCAAGGTTGAGCTTCATCAATGAATCCATCGTCTCAGGAGTCGCCTCCATGATATCTAGAAGCCTTTTATGCGTCCGCATCTCAAACTGCTCTCGAGATTTTTTATCTGCATGGGTCGATCGCTGAACCGTTATCTTCTCAATACGAGTAGGGAGTGGAATAGGACCAACGACTCTCGCCCCACTCCGACGGACGGTCTCAACAATTTCTCCTACCGATTGGTCCAATACACGGTAGTCAAACCCTCTCAACCGAATTCTTATACGCTGATCGACTTTCACTTCATTACTCCTACGGTATCCATCAACCGTGCACGCTTCAGGCCAAGATTTCCGTGACGACGCCAGAGCCGACCGTTTTGCCGCCTTCCCGCACGGCAAACCGCAATCCCTGATCCATCGCAATCGGACTGATC
>NIUT01000148.1 GCA_002254365.1 Nitrospira sp. UW-LDO-01 | reverse complement strand
TGTGTGTAGGCATTCTCCTGCATCACAAGCGCCGGTCTGTTCAGACCGCGACTCCATTCGCAGAATACTTGTCGCCGCTCTAGACTAAGCTCTCTATATTGGGATATATTTCCCAAACTGTGCACAGGCCTCACTGCTGTGCTCATGCTTGTTCCAATCACTGGGAACGCCTGATGTTGATGCAGTCATCTGCCTACAACCACTCTTCAGCGAACGAGAAGAGGGATCGTTCACCAGTTCCTCCACTGCATGGTGTTTCCTTGTTAACGGCGCGGCATTCCCGTTGGTCCATACGTCGAGGACAGACACAACAACTGACAAGTCGACGGCGCGGCATCGCATTTGCTCCCAAGGGGTCACTCGTTGTGTGTGGATTCTTACGACTTTCTCATCCCGCACTTACCCGATTCTCATGCCGTACTCGTACGGTGATGTCCGCAACGCATGGCTCAACAGATACGTCTGCAGAAAGGAGGAACAACGACATGAACACTTTCCCTGCAGGCATGGCGCTGCTCTTCACATTGCTCGTGGCATGGCCTATTGCAACGGACGCCACCGAACATGAGACGCCGAAGGCGCCGGACACATTCCTCACGATGACCAATCCCGTGACTTCAACCACCGACACGCTGCAAGAGGCCAAGAGCCTGTACGAGAACCGGTGCAGCAAGTGTCACGGCACCAGCGGGAACGGTAAAGGATCCGCTACAAAAGACTTAGAGGTCAAACCACGAAATTACACAGACAAAGCTCTGATGGAGACGATACCGGACGGACAATTGTTCTGGATCATCTGCTATGGCAGCGATCCGGAGGCTACCGAGATGGCGGGATATAAAAAGAAACTCTCGGAAGAGCAGATGTGGAGTCTGGTGCATTACATTCGATCGTTTGCACGGTAGCCGTTTGAAATCTACAGGGAGGAAACATGCGTCGTTACGTGTTGCTCTTGACCATTCTGCTGAGCATTCTGACCTCGTGCCTTACGGAGCTCTTCGCGCCGTCGGAGGCGGAGGCCATTCCGGCATTTAGTCGCCAAACCGGAGAATCCTGCTCAACCTGCCATGTGGCCTATCCCAAGCTCAACCAAACAGGCCAAAACTTTCGAACGAATGGGTTCCGCTTTCCAGAAGACAAGGAATGGCAGGATGTCCAGGACCTTAAACATGTCCCACTGTCGGCTGAAATCGAAGTCGAGGCGGAATACACGAAGACCCGAGGGACAGGGGCGAGTGGCCAAGAGAGCTTGTTAAAGATCGACGAAGTCGAACTCTTAGCAGGCGCCCCCCTGGGGAAGGAAGGCCGGTTTTCTGGTTATGGGGTCCTCAGCTTTGCGGAAGGCAATGTGTCAGTGGGGCAGGCTTATGGCCAAGTCAATGACCTGCTCGGGGAAAAGGGGCACGGTCTCCTCAACGTCAAGGTCGGACAGTTCGATATCGCGCTGCCGTTTCTCTCCTCCACCCAACGAGTCATTAAACAGCGCTACTTTGCGCAAGAGGCACTCGGCATTCTAGGGGCGCGCCGACAAGGGGGGAGCACCGACAGCGAAGCCGTCGAACTTTATAACACGGGCGTGGAAATCAACGGGCAACTCGTCGCAAAAGAAGCAGATGGGATCACCCATCGCTATGCCATCGGACTGTATCAACCGAAATCCCTCGTGAACGGCAATCACCTGGGGTTTCCTGGCCTCTATGCCACCTACTCGATTCACTTTTGGGAGCGATTTACCATCGGTGCCATCTATAAGCGCGATGTGGTGAATTCGGCCTTGGATCCCTTCACGCCGGAAGGTAAAAAAGGTGTGGATAAATGGGGAGTCGCGGCAGAGGTCAAACTGGGGCCGTTTTTGGCAACCGCCGGGTATTTCCGGTCCGATGGGCTCCCATCGACCGGCGATGGGGCCCTCTCGAACGCTACCCACAACCGGGCCCTCCAAAACTATATGGCGGAGGTCTTGTTCATCCCCCACGATATCCCATTCATTCCCAATAAGAAATTTGTGCTGGGCGGCCGCTTCGACCATATCGATCAGGAACTCGCACAATCAAGCAGTCGCACGACGTTTATGGGCCGGTACTATATTCTGCCCAGCGTCTTTGTTCAGGCAGAATGGCGTGTCCATGATGGGGGCAGTGTCGCGGGAACTTCGGGGCAGGACTCGTATGCGGCCCGAGGCTTTCTCGTCGCGGCTTTTTAACATGAATGTCTGTCCGAGATGTACACGGGACCCTCATTCATGCTGTATGATCTCTCTCAAACAGGCTACGTTTGGTCGATGCTCATGATCGATCGTGTCACAAAAGCAGAGACCGTCGCGGCTTTATATGAACGACCATCTCACGAACAGCCGCTTTACGCCTCACAGGAAGGATTCGCTGTGTGGTTCACCTTCACTATGACACACATCCGACGCAGGAGTTTAGCCATCGTCTGTATGGCATGCCTGTTCCTCAATGCCTGTAGCTTCACGCGTCCTGCTGGGGACACCGTCTTTATGGATGGTCCACGAGGGGCCGTGTCGCTCCGCAGTGTGGAGGATTCATGGTTCAAGACCGCCCACCCTGTCTCGGTCAGTCCTCCTCTCCTCACCCACGTGTTGAGGGGCATTGAGATTCAAGCCTCACCCGATGACCCAACCACGGCAATGCGGGTCTTCTCTGAAGAAGAGACCGCCTTTCTCAGTCCCTTGATCAATACGGCGCTTGCCAAAGCGACGAAGAATCAGCTCGTGGCCTTCCGAGTGATGCACGGTACAGATCCCCGTGGTGACATGACCGGTGGACTACTGTTTACCCGAGGACGGCTCCTGCATCTGTGGCTGACTCACTACAGGGTACCCAGTGTCGGAATAGTCCCGGGCGCCACGCTGGATCGTCACGCTCGTCATCCGAAAGGACTGGATCCGCGTCGGCTACGCTTTCTCCCCGAAACGGTCCAGCAGCCAAGCCTGCATCAACAACCAGACATAATTGACCCGCCTCCACTCGCCACACTCGTGATTGATTACCAGATGCTTGCTGCACAATTAAATCTACCCTCTGAGTCTACGCATGCTCGATCTAGCCATGCGGCTCAGTCCGAGCCGGCCATTCCAGTTTCTCAAGAAGCACCATCTGCGGCTGCCGAAGCAACGCAGGCACTGAAAGAACGGATGAAGGTACAGGCCATTGAACTCGATACCTTGAAAGAAGAAATGCGGGCACTGCGCAACAGACTCTCCGAGATGGAGGAACCAGCATCAAACCAGATGAAGCCGCGGACGGCACCCCGGTGAAAGGATCCTCGGGGCGCAATTTAAAGATCAGACACTTTGGGATAACCTGTTCCGTCACGCGAGACGAGTGGCCGGACATTGATGGCGACGATTCTGCTTGTGGATGATGACCAGGATCTCCGAGACAGTCTTCGCTCGGTACTTGAAGCAGATAGTCATCGAGGCGTGGAGGCTGCGGATGGAGTAAAGGCAATTGCATGCTGGGGCTCGCTCACGTTCGACCTCATCATTACGGACTTTGTGATACCTCGCATGAACGGGCAGATGGTCATCCAGATCGCTGCGACCCAGCAGCCAATGCTCCCGATTATTCTTATGTCCTGCGGAATAGAGGAATCTACACTTTCATGTACTCGGCACCGTTTCCCGTCAGTCTGGCATCTCCCAAAACAACTCATCAGGCTCAGCTTCGCGTCTATGTGAGAGACGCCTTCTTATCACGTGTCGTCTCCGATCGTCCGTCATAGCCGTGACCGCTGGGGCCGGAGACACACAAACGGAAGCGGCGAGAGCGAGGTGCGGAAATCGTCGTGCATACGCGTCCAGAACAGGACGGCCTTTTCTTTCAAGGTAACAGCGTACGTCGGCGCGAGGAGTTCCATGATGGGTAGATCCATGCAGTTCCCGCCCAGGAGAATACGACGTCGCCTGGAGATCTCATGCTTCATAAGTGCAGCCTGTCTGCTCCTCAGCGGCTACGCGACTTCTCCCATGATTGCGGAGGCGATTATTGCCGATACACCACAAGACGCCGTCTCAGGGCAACGAGAGGCCCAGATACCAAGAGTCGATTGGGCGTATGAACCTTTTCGGAAGAGGATGAAGAAGACGGCGGACTTGCATGCGGTGACGAAGGAAGTGCGGATGCTCCAGAGCCAATCGGTCGACCTCCAGTCATGCTCAACCGTCAAGGTTGGTAACCACACCGACATACTGCCGTCGTGCCACCAAGGAGACGGTCATGGCGCTCCACAGAGAGTCTGACCGTCTTCCAGGGAGACGCGACGTTGTGAGTCGTCGCCTCTCCCACATATATGACGGCTGAGACTCTTCAGATCGTAATCTTTTCAGGAGGCCACACCGTGGAAGCGCTCAACGACCATCACCGGCTCAGCTGGCATGCGTACTCTGGAAAGAACCCGTGTACGTTAGAACCTACGGTCAATCAGACAAGAGAAGCGTCATGGACCTCCAACCGTACATGATCCTCGTGGGGCTGCTCCAGTCCGGAATTGTTCACATGGGGGGTCCATATCCCGCAGACGCAATCCCTGCCATGAGCCGGAAGACCGGCGAGCCTTGCTCCACGTGCCATGACGTCATTCCAAAACTGAATCACGTCGGTCAGCAGTTTCGCGAGAACGGACTTAGATTCCCGCACCTCACAGAGCGACAAACCAGTCGAGAGAAGAGACGTATGCCACCACCCCCTTCCAGTGAACTCGGAATTGACGGGATGACCAAACAATCCGAGAGGTGTCCGGAGGGTTATCGTGAACACGATGCTCATTAAGCACTTAAGGACATATCGGAATCTATGTACTTGTAATAGAACCGCAACCTCCCAGGAACAATATGGCAACCAAGCACATCCTTCTGATTGAGGCCGACGAACGGATCTCAACTTTCATCAAGCGTGGCCTCGAAACACAAGGTTACCAGGTAGACATCGCTGAAAACGGAAACAATGGGATGCTCAATGGCCTCAACCCATACGACCTCATCATCCTTGACCTTCTACTACCCGATATGAGCGGACACGATGTCTGTCAGGCTCTGCGACGTGAACGGATTCAGACACCTATCTTCATCCTGACGGCGAAAGATACATTGGAAGATAAGCTGGGCGGTTTCGCTCACGGAGCGGATGACTATCTGGCAAAGCCTTTTGCCTTCGAGGAATTGCTCGCACGAATCAAAGCCCTACTCCGTCGGCGGCTCTTTTACGACAAAGAGCCGAACTCAGTATTGTGCGTCGCCGATCTGAGGCTCGACCAAAGCTCCCGTGAAGTACGCCGAGGGAACACGGTCATAGCCTTGACCAAGAAAGAATTCGACCTCCTGGCATTCCTTATGGCTCATCCTAATAAAGCGCTCAGTCGTACCTCCATTCTAGAACATGTCTGGGGCTACAATTACGAGACCTCCACCAATACTGTTGATGTTTATATTGGGTACCTGCGCAAAAAGATCGAGAGTGACTCACAGACCAAGTTGATTCAGACCGTACGAGATTTCGGATACAAGATCTCTGATCAGTACCCCTCCTAGTTTCTGCTCCTGAAAGGCGAGTTGGGTCTTCCCTGCTTCTCATTTCTGAGGAAGGTCTGACTGGTTCCCGATCATCACGTCGAATGAATCAGAACGTCCTTCGGTTGCTGAAAGGAGGACACCACGAAGGGCAGCTGGTCGCTCAATCTCTTCCATGTCCAGGACGGTGGAGCGGGTCGAGTTTGTCGGGCAATCGACTTCTTCAGAACGATCGATTCGGTCTGATCGATCTCCTGAAGATTCTTCTCGACAGTCGCGCCCTCCTCACTGGTTCCTAACCTCTGACTCGCGTTCGCCGTGGGAAACTTCAATCGAGTGGTTAGCACAATAAGCGATACATAGTCCTGTTCTTCAACAAGATCCGAGCCCCCGCAGCATGACATCACCAACAAGCTGCGCACGAGGGGGTCACCGGTGATGGCGTCCACCGTGTCCGCGATGCCGATGGCCCCAGTGATCGTCATCAGGTGACAAATGAAATCCGAATCCACCAAAGTGCAGGTCAAACCCGAGCCCGGGAACATAGGTATAGCTATATGGGTTATAAGAGTAAGGGACTGGAATCAGGTTTGTCGGAGACTGCTCAGCCAATCGTCGTTGCAGATCGACTGTTGCGGTGGATTGCCGATCGAGTTGGTCTTGAAGTTGACCGACCGTCCCTTGTTGTGTATGAAGTTTCCCTTCAAGCTCCGCGATTTTCTTTTGCTGCGCTTCGATGATCGCGTTTACGCAACGCGTCTGCGCGTCACCTTCATAGTTGGAACAATCCCATGGTGTTTGCTGGGTTTCTGCTTCGACCGGAAGCGCAGTGAGCACACACACCAAACTTCCCACTACAATTACGGCTCGGAGAGCAGAATATCGAACGGTTACCAGAGCCATGATGTTCTCCTTTTCTGATATCGACAGGCTATCACAAGAAGTTTTCTCTAAGCAGGTCGTTGGTGGACCATTTTCGATCTCTTGTTCGGTGGTGACCACGTTGACGTATCGTAGTCAATTGATGCAGATGCTCCTACTTAACCCTCTCACTCTGCTTTCTCTCCTCCTACAGCGGGTCCGATTCATCGAGGAACCGCTGGCGCTCTCGAATTGCGTGATGGTGCTGGTATCAACCGGCACACTCCAGGCCACGATCGTGCTGGTGGTGATCGACGGCACCGGCCTCTGCAGCTCGAAGCCGTTGAATGAATTATTGGGGTTTCGGCTTGGGAGCATCTTCGGCCAAAACATCCGCCTTCCAATCGACGTGCGCAGGGCACCACTGCCACACGCCCAATGTGACAATTCTTGTGAGGCCCGCGGGAATACAGGCCGAATGATTGACCGAAACCTCGCGATTGACCAGGCGGGTCGAGATCCCGCACCGATTCAATAGGGTTCACCGGGTATCTTGTTGAGATCGAAATGGGGCACGAAGAAAACCACGACCGATACGGGCAACACGGCGATCGACGAATTGTCCGCCCACTTCCCGCCTGAGCAATGTCCCTCCACTCCGGCGGTATGTTGGACCTCATCTCGCACCAGCGTCGAGGTGCAGCCTGATAGGAGCAGAACCGTGGAAAGAATACACGTACATGTCTTCGATGGCATGTGCTTCATCACATCCTCCCTTATCCTTGTCTGAGTGGTTAGACGAAGGAATGAACGGATGGTAAATGAAGCACCACGACCTGACAGCCCTCGACTCCGGCCATTTCATGCTTCACCGGAGCCACTTCTCGGTATCTTCATCGCATCCTCGGCTTTCAAGAAGGTGGCCTCTCATTGCGGTAGACTTGATGCGAACCCCAAAGCGCTGACTCGGCAAGCCAATACATCAAGATGCCTTGCGATAAGCTCATCGGAGTACTGTGGCCCAGGCATTGAAAGATTCAATCCCACAGACACTAGCAGTTACAGATTTAGGAGAAGACGCCGCAGGGAAGGAGAGACTCGTGCGTCCAGGAAGAGAACACTTCAAGAAACAAACCTAGACGCCCGCGACAAGAAACGCACGTGGTGTTCGCACTCACCTCGTCACTCTCAACATCTCGACCGTTCTGATCGCCCGCTCCGCTTGATGTAGATTGACGACTCTACAAACTGATCACATCGTTACCGCACGTCATTCTCCCAATCTTGAAGCGACCCCCATTTAGAGCCTTGAGCAGAAATCAGCCCACTTTCGCACTAGACGAGACAACCCCGGCGCCGTTTCCATCCCAAACTGCACTGTCAGACAACGCCTAGTTTCTTCCAGAGCGTTCCGGTCTATCTGGATGCTCTGTACGTTCTGGCCGCTCAATCCGCTCCATTCGTTCCGGTCGATGCGGGCGGTCCATCTGCATCATGCGCGCATTCTCTCGTCCTTCACGGCCATGCTCGCCAGCCACGTGATCCGCTCGATCGAGTCCTCGAAGCTCGCCACCAGCATTGGAGCGATGATCCTCACGCCTCTCGAGCCGTCGATCTTCCCGCCCATCCTCTCGTCGATCGAATTGTCGATCTTCCCGTCGATCCAACTGCCGATCCGTGCGCCGATCTTCTCGACGGTCAAGACGCCGGTCTTCTCTCCGGTCCGCCCGTCGATCTTCCTGACGGACGTCAGCCCCGGCTTGCGCCACCGCCATCGCATCTCGACCACCTCTTCCTGTCTGGTCTCCCTCTTCGCGTCCACTCTTCATGGACCCTGGACCACTGTTGAGTGACTCCTGGCCACTGTTCAGAGAGCTCGGTCCTCGGTCGTCCGTCTGCACGACTGATGCTTCCATGGAGCTGCTCAGCTTTCCCACTGCCTGTGAAGTCAGAATCAACAACCCTGCGATGGTGCCCAACATAATTTCTTTCCAACTGATTCGGTTCATTGTCAATCTCCTTTTCTGTAGCGACGAAGTTGATTTACTTTTAGCCCGCTGTGTTACAGGCTCCTAACTCATCCTCCAACTCTGCCTCGTCCCAGAGGTACAGTCCAAGAACAGCAGCGATGCTGAGACGAGATAGATGCTCAGTTGTGAATGGAATGCTTGCATAGCCTCCTCCTTCTAACCTTGTCTGATGGGTTAGACGGAGGGGGGAGGGAAAGGTAAACGAGGGTACAGGGAGAGAGCCCCGGCGCCGACCTTGATCCGGCGCGAGGGATGTCAGGACGCTCTACTGTGGCGCAAACAGATACACTGCGCCGCTGATCGATGCACCGTTACCAGTAGCTGCTTCATTGGGCGAACCATTAGTGACACCGGTGAGCGCACTGCCTTCTACATTTGCCCCTACGGCTATCTGTCCAGCACTCACAGCCACGCGGTAGCCAAACTGATCACCAGCTTCAGAATTGGATGCCTTCACATAGACCTCTGGGGTCCAGACGCCGGCACTCCTCGTGAACACATAGGCCGCTCCGCTGCCGCTGGCACTGTTATCGGCTTGATTCAAATTAGCGCCTATTCCATTGCTGTCTTCATTAAACGCTCCGATGACCACCGTCTCACTGTCCAGCGCAACACTCGCACCAAAGTTATCACCAGCCTCTGAATTGGAGGCCTTCAGATAGGCCTGCTGACTCCAGACGTCGGCACTCCTCGTGAACACATAGGCCGCCCCGCTGCCGCTGGCACTGTTGCTTGACTGATCGCCATTGACCCCGGTTGCGTTGCTGTCCTCCTGACTAGCCCCAACTACCAGGGTGTCACTACTTAGAGCCACGCTGCCACCAAAGTCATCGCCGATTTGTGCATTGGATGCTTTCAGGTAGGCTTGTTGACTCCAGACTCCCGCACTCCTCGTGATCACATAGACCGCCCCACTATTACCTGCCCCGTTGCCGGTCGCCGCCTCATTGGGCGAGTTGGCTGTCACACCTGTCAGAGCGCTGTCTTCACCAGAAGCTCCGACGACCAGTGTTTCACCGCTCAGGGCCACGCTCTTGCCAAATTGGTCACCGGCTTCGGTATTGGAGGCCTTCACGTAGGCCTGTTGGCTCCAGACGCCGGCACTCCTCGTAAATACATAGACCGCCCCACTACCGCTGGCACTGTTGTCAGCCTGATTGCCATTCACTCCGGTTGCGTTGCTGGATTCAAAAGGAGACCCGACGACCAACGTGTCCCCATCAAGAGCGACGTTCGTGCCGAAGTTGTCACCGGCTTCGGCATTCGATGCCTTCACGTAGGCCTGCTGACTCCAGACTCCCCCACTCCTCGTGAACACATAGACCGCTCCACTACCGTTGGCACTGTTGTCAGCCTGATTACCATTGACTCCGGTTGCGTTGCTGGATTCCAAGGGAGACCCGACGACCAACGTGTCCCCATCAAGAGCGACACTGGTGCCGAAGTTATCACCGGCCCCAATATTGGAGGCCTTCAGATAGGCCTGCTGACTCCAGACTCCCCCACTCTTCGTGAACACATAGACTGCACCACTACCGCTGGTGGTATTGTCGGCTGGATTGCCAACCAGGTTGCTGTCTTCAAAAGGGGCCCCGACAACCAATGTGTCCCCATCGAAAGCTATCGTAGTGCTAAACAAGTCACCAGGACCTGTATTTGACGCCTTGAGATAGGCTTGCTGTGTCAACAAGATATCTGAGGAGTCCCCTCCGCCCCCTGGGCAACCAGAGAGTGCCACGGCACCGAGGAAGAGTACGGAGAGGGTAGCAAACCTACCAATCACCGAGAGAAACGTCATAGGAGCCTCCATGTCCGCGGATCCATATTCGAGATAGCTGGGATCGTAGCAGAGGTCCTGAGAGAGTCCAGCAAATAGCTGAATTACGTAATTGTAGTGCTACCAGTGAGCGTGACAACACAACATAGCGGTTAACGCTTTTCAGGACGGGGTTGTTGGGATTGCCACGAGGCTGATCGAATCATATTGCCCCATTCCGCTTTGGTGCCTCGAATCCACCGGATCAGCCCAATCAGCTTCCAGTAGGAATTGAGTTGCCGGTACCCAAAGTTCTCCACGACCGACACCAGAACGAGCTTGAAAAGATCCGATGGCCGTTGGTACAGGTGAAACGTCATCTCTTCCATCAGCAAGGCACTCAGGGACAGGGTGATCCCGAGCCCGATGGCAACCCCCACACAGACAAGCCAGACTTGTATGGAGACCAAGCCTAACCCCAGTCCGATCAGCAACAGCCCATAGCCCAGGATCTCAAAGGCCGGTCCAAACCACTCAAACACCGCCATAAACGGAAAGGCGAGCCACCCGACCGTGCCTCCCTTTGGATGACAACAGAGTTCGAAGTGCCCTGCGAGGCTGTCGCAGAGTCCGCGTTGCCATCGGATACGCTGATTCCTGAGCGTGCGATAATCTTCCGGTACTTCAGTCCAACAGACAGGATCCGGCACATAGGTAATCCGATAGGGGAGATCATTGATCCGATGATAATGATGGAGCCGCACCACGAGTTCCATATCTTCGCCGATCGTGGCCGTTCGGTACCCTCCGACTTTCAGTACCGCCTCCTTTCGAAATAATCCAAAGGCGCCGGAGATGATCAACATCGCATTCATTGGAGACCAGCCTTGCCGACCGGACAGGAACGCGCGGAGGTACTCGACGGTTTGGAGGAGCGCCAACAGGCTCGACGGCAAGCCCACCTGTTTCACGCGTCCTGCTTCAACGGAGCAGCCATTGGCGACACGGATCGTGCCCCCGCAGGCGACGGTGCGGTGGTCGAGCAAGAACGGCTGCACTACGCGATACAGACTGTCTTGCGCCAAAACCGAATCTGCGTCGATACAGCAGAACAATGGATAGACCGACAGGTTAATACCTGCATTCAGTGAATCCGCCTTCCCACCGTTTTCCTTGTCGATCACACGAACGTTGGCGTAGATCGAGGAGTGATAGGTCGCTCGAATCGGCTGGGTCGGCAGATCGCGGCCGTACGCCTCAGGAAAGGGCTTCAGTTCGAACGCTTGCCGCAGCACATGGATGGTATCGTCCTTCGAGCCGTCGTTGACGATGATGATTTCGAATTCAGGGTAACGAAGCTGTAACAAAGATTGAATAGAACTCGCGATTGTAGCGGCTTCATTATATGCTGGCACAATGATGCTAATTTGCGGCTCATACCCGGTGAACGCTTGCGGGAAATGCTCCCCCATTCGCTCTTCAAAATACTGGCGTAGCGAGAAAATGGAAATGGCATTGAGCAATAAGTACCCACCCGTCAGGGTCACCAAGTACAGTAGAAATAATGCCTGGGATACACCGTAAATCGATTCAAACGTCATCCGTGATTCGAGGCAGACTCGCAATGCATTTCGGCTCGCTCCCTGAATTCTTACCATCGAGTTGGCTGCACCGCCGGGTAGCAGCCTGGGTGATCCTCATCTCAGGGTGGCTCTGGCCTCCCATGGCCCTTACCCAAGACTGGATAATCCCCGGGCAACGTTCGCTCACCGATGTCGAGGAAATCGAATTGGTGTATGCCGGCTCTCAGCCTATTCCCAAAATTATAGTGCGAGGGCGACAGACGGCCAATTCATTTGTTCTTTCCTCCCATCGGCCATCGGATGACCGAGTAGACCTGTTGCCTCAAGCTGAAGCTTGGCACCCCATTGCCGCTTGTCAGGCAACCGAAATGAGTCTGGCCTCTTCGCTCCATGTGCGGATTGATCACCAGGGAACCGCTCCTTGCGGAGTGATGTGGTCGTTGCAAGCGGCCGGCAAGAATCTGGACGCGTTATCGTTTCGCACACTTCGTGTACGCGGAATGACCTCGAGCCCTGTGAAGATTGCATTGGTCGATGCGTTGACCGAACCAGAGAGGGCTCAGGCTGTCACCGAACGGCTAACTGGGCACTTCTCACTCGAGCTGCCACTGACCTCACTCGCGAGACTGGTTGACCTGCGACAGCTTGCTCAGGTTCGACTCCTGACCGAAGCTGACGCGGATATGGTGATCGACGAACTTGCGCTTATAGGACCCTCGTCTGAACCTCATCCGAATCCAGTCATCGGATTTTGGTATTGGGACTATCGCTCGGCGATACGAGATCCTGAGAGCATGGTGGCCGCTTGTCGAAAGCAGCACTGTCGACGGATCTTGCTGCAACT
>NIUT01000147.1 GCA_002254365.1 Nitrospira sp. UW-LDO-01 | reverse complement strand
CTGCAAGAGGCCCGCGCCGGTCAGTGGGATCAGGCCGTGTCCTCATTTCAACTGGCGCTCGAACATCATCGAATAGTCGGCAACGAGGAAGGGCTCGCCGTGACGTATAGCCAACTCGGTAAATGTTATCTCGACCAGGGTAATCTTCTGCAAGCTGAACGCTGCCTCAACAACGCCTCGGAACACTACATCAAACTCGGCAACGAACCAGCTGAGGCTGCGGTGCTTCGCTATCTGGCAGGCGTGTACGAGGCACGACGCGACTGGACGTCAGCCTTACGCTGTCTCGATCGAGTCATATCTTTGGATCAGCGCTATACGCTCCCTGAGTTACAGACCGACTTGAACCACCTCACTAAACTGAAGCAAGCCGAGTAGCACCACCTCAATCCTCTCAAACATTCGCTTACTTCGGAGCGTCGACGCCTCTACGACCACCTGGACAGAACGCCATCTTCTGCTACCTTAAAACACGCCTCATCGAATCGCCTGTCCGTTAAGTTTTTACTCACAGACTCCGACAGGATAGTGACAAGGAGAGAATATGACTTGGGTTGCCCACATTGCCTCGACGATCATGATCTATCTGATCATGACAGCTCCCATTGTACAGGCAGATGACGGCTCACCCACGATCACGGTTGGCACCCAAGAAGTTGGGATGACGGCCGGCTACATGTTTTCTCACCGACTGACAGAACTACACACAACGAAGCAACATGGCCCAGCCCTGATGCCTTCGTGGATGATTACATTGACGGACCCTATCGGGGATAGCTGGTACCGAGGACAGATCTCACTTGGCGCAGAGATGGTCTACCTGGAGTTCCGAGAACCCATTGTGACACATGGCATCGGATTCACGCCAAGGATCAAATACACCTTCGTCGCCTTAGGTCGGCTTCGCCCCTATGCGGAGTTCACCGGAGGGCCATTCTGGACGGACCTCGGCGGAAGGATTCGGGAACAGGCCAACGAATTCAACTTCGTCCTATCGGGCGGCGTGGGTGTGTCTTGGTTTATCACACCGCAACTCGCCTTCAATGCCGGCTACCGTTTTCATCACATTTCCAATGCCGGCACAGCGTTTCCGAATCTTGGTCTGAATGCGAGTCTGCCCTTCGGTGGATTTTCCTTTTATTTCTGAGGAGACGGTTATCATGACGAGACATGCCGCTCACTGGTCGCTCATGGGTTTCGTCGGACTTCTGTTGTACATGAATACCGGATGCACGCGATCCATCGAATTGAAGCCTGCTTCGGTACATTCGCAGTCGTCCGATACCCACTTGCTTGCCACCGATGAGCGGGTTCCGCTGGTGATGGACTCGTTTCACCTGTCACGAAACGGCGCACCACAAAATCCCTCGACTGAAGCCGAACGGCGGATTCTCAACAGGGTACAGGAGACTCATCTCTTTTCGACCTTGATTCCTCTCGGAGCACAGTCGGATTCCCTTGGTGAAAAAGCCGTGTCCGCACGTATCACGCTGGATGAAACCATCGAGCCTCACTCATGGCTGTCAGCCTTCAAGGGTATTATCCTTGGCGGTTCCATGTTTCTTCTTTCGCCCTTCGTCGACTTTGAGTACGACTATGCGGCTAAGGTCGGGCTTGAACTGGAGCGCTGGGATGGGCAGGTCAAACGGTACGAAGGCATCTCATCCGGCACTGTTCAGTACAAATTATTCGGTGCGACCCCGGTCATGATCGATGAGCTGAAGGGACATGTGACAGAAGCCTGCCTGACAGAACTGACGGCCCAACTTGTCCGCGACACGACGCTCTATATGGCCAGCAGCGCCCCGACCTCCGCCTCTGGTGTTCGTACAGTAACCGTGAGAGCCAAAAGGCCGACGACCACCTTCCCCACACGCTCGACTATTCCTGCATCGCCCCCCTCACTCCCATGAAGGGGACCTGATCCGTTTCTCTCAGCCGTGTTTCTCGTATGGCTGATTCTCCCATTCTAGTGCTATAGTACGAGTCCAATTTAAATCGTAGGCACTATGGACATTGATGCGTTCCGTCAGATGGTGGTCAAGAATCCCAAAGGATTCCTTGGTCGCTACGGGCTCGGCAACAAAATACTGCAAGAAAATGGGAGCCTGGAGGAAGCCGTTGAGCATCTGACGGTGGCCACACAGCTGGACCCAACCCACGCTGCTTCTCATCTGGCTTTAGGACGGACTTTGATCCGATTGGGAAGAAACGCCGAGGCCAAGCCCGTGCTCACAGCCGGAATTGAGGCGGTTCTTTCTGGACGTTCCAATGGCGGAAAGGATCTGGTCCCCGAGATGCAGGAATTACTACGCACGCTGTCATGACTGTGCTGCGACCATACAGGGAGGAAACTGTCCGTGACCCTCGACGATGCTAGAAAACGAATTGACTCAGCCGTTGCGCAATATGGTCAGCATGCCGCACCAGCCATTGATTTGGTCATGGCGGAGGTTCGCTCCGATCTCGGGGCCCGAGCCTTCAATGAACTAGTCGACGAGTTTGACCTCGAGTTGACGTACAACATCGCCCCTATGGAATCAGACCACTCCAATAGTTGAGCTCGTCCGTCTTCACTGGACGTCTCTCATGACACGCGCGCACCCTCTTTTATGCCGCTAATCTGGGCCGCCATTTCCGCACACGGATTCGGTCACGCCGCCCAGGTCGTGCCGGTGCTCAATGCATTAGGCTGTCTTGTTCCAGATCTCCGAGTGCTCCTACGCACCACGGTTCCTGCGGCATTCTTCGTCGATCGTCTCAAAGTCCCATGGGAAATCAGTCCCGTCCAACAAGATGTCGGCTGCGTTCAGCAGGGTCCCATGACAATCAATATTGAAGCGACCTGGCGTGAGCACCACCAATTCCACAGCACATGGAATGAGCGACTGCAGACCGAAATTGAATCTATGCGAACGGCGAAACCAGATCTGGTTCTCGCCGACACCCCGTACCTCGCATTGGCGGCGGGAAAGGCCGCTTTGATTCCGACCGTTGCACTCGCCAGTTTTACCTGGGACCTGATTCTATCTGAGTACCAGGCTCCTCCTTGGATCGACACCCAACCAATCTTGCAATCCATCCGTCAGGCCTATAGGCAAGCCGATCTTGCTCTGCGAATTACTCCCTCTCCCGTATTGGGTTGCTTCCAGCACATACACGTTATCCCCCCGGTTGCTGAGCCGGCTTTGGCCGCCCGTGCGCAACTAGCCGAGTTTCTGTCCCTGAGGCCGGGGCACCGAACTGTTCTGATCGGATTTGGAGGAATTCCGCTGACGTCACTCCCCTTCGAGCCCGTTGAATCACTTCATGGCTACCAATTTCTTTTGGACGGCTCAACTCCTCCGGAGAGTACGCGATTCACCTCCATCAGATCCCTGCCGTTTTCGTTTAAGACCCTGCTCGCTTCGGTCGATGTCGTCATGACCAAACCAGGGTATGGCACTCTGGTCGAAGCCGTCGCCTTACAAGTCCCGATCGTGTACGTTCGTCGATACAACTTCGGGGACGAACAATCTCTCGTGGAGTACCTGCACCGCTACGGGAAGGGGATCGAGCTTTCCATGGACGACTTCATGAAGGGCCAATGGGCGACAACGCTTGAGCGAGCGATCAACCTCCCCGCTACAACTCCACCTCCAGAACCCAATGGCGCAAGCGAAGCGGCAACCATGCTCGTGCCATACTTCAAACGCAATCGAAGCTGACGCTGGGGCTGTCAGCCTCACACGCTGACACCTTTCTCACGGGACTGCTCAGATGGGCCGTCGCCTTCTCACCCCAGCTCTGGCCGTATCGGCTTTGGGGTCTGATCGTGCCAAGAACCCCTTCGCACTGATGCGATCTGTCGTGCGATAGGCACTCCTAAAAATCAACAACTATTCCATTTTCGAGCTTGCAGGAGTCGACATTCTTTTGCGCGATTTCTTTTTGCAACAGATTCGGGATGCTATAGTTGTGACCGGTTGATCGATCGTTTCCCTACTCCAGATCCTTATCATTCTATGGACACTGCCGCTCAACACGCCGCGTCAATGATTGACCCAAAAGTCGCCATTCGTGCCGGCAAGGGAGACAACCATGCCTTCACCCAACTCTATGATCAATCAAGCACCATCCTCTTCAGCTTGGCATTGCGGATACTCGGTAGTCGAGAGGAAGCCGCTGACATCCTGCAGGCTATTTATGTTGATATCTGGAAACGAACAGTTCGTTATGACGTCGGGCGTGGTACACCGATCGCCTGGCTCATCACGCTAACCCGCAGTCGAGCCATCGACCGACTACGAGCCTCCGATCCTCCACTGCCTCGTCAAACGGTGCCAACCGATGGCACCGAGTCTTCCGCCCTGCCCGGGCGATTTGAGGGTCCAGCCGACCAGGCACTACGGACGGTGATCAGCAAGGCACTCAATGATTTGCCGAAGACGCATCGACAGGCGATTGAATTGGCATACTACGAGGGCCTGCTTCCAGCAGAGATTGCAGCGCGACTCGACCAGCCGCTCGACGCGGTGATCACTCGCCTCAAGCTCGGCATGGCACAACTGCATGAGTCCTTACACACGTACTGGGAGCAAGATCTCTCGGCATGACACATCAAGATCTTGAAGACACCGTTCCGTTCTATGCGATCGGCGCCCTTGAGAAGATCGAGCGACAAGCTCTGGAGGCCCATCTGCTTTCTGGATGTGTCCCCTGCCGTACCATCTTGAAAGAGTACCAGTCGGTCGCGGTGGCGCTTCCCTTTGAACTCACGCTCGTCCCTCCTCCCCGTCATCTTAAGGCGAAAATCATGGGGGCCCGCACCCTCCCTCAATCAGCAGAGGAGGCTGCCAATTCATCCGCCACTGCCAGCCTTGAGCCCGGAGAATGGATGAATCACCTCTTCCTACCATCTAGAACCTCCGCGCCGTCCTTTGGGAAAGGACTCAGTCTGGTGCTCCTCGTTATCCTCGGTATCTTGGCATTCGTGAGTTGGAATTCCTCTCCCCAAGAAACAGCCACCGCAAGTGGGATCACTGAACTGCAGGCACAAGTGGACGAGGTACATGCCAAACTAGCCACTCTCCAACAACAGCTTAAGGAGCGGGACGAGTCTCTTGCCCAAACGCAGGAAGAACTGCAGCGGAAGATTACGGAACTGGCGGAGGTGAAAGATCAACTGATCCAGCGCGAAGCCGAGTTGGATGACCTGAAAAACCATCTCCCTCCACAGGGCAGAAAATCACCCCCCCTACCATGAGAAGTATCAAATAGCGTTCGCTCACGAATTCTCCGCTCGCCTGTCGCTCTTCCCAGTTCCTATGCTAGCATGCACTGTGACTGTCACAGGCCTCGCAATATCGCCATCAAGCCAACCCGACAGCCATGATGGCCAGTTCATGGAGCTGGCGCTTCAACAAGCCCGACTGGCTCCCCTCGTCGGAGAAGTCCCGATTGGCGCCGTGTTGGTGTCAGACAACCACGTGATCGCGGCTGCTCATAACTATCGGGAGATCTTGCAGGATCCAACGGCGCATGCCGAGATCATCATCATCAGACAAGCCGCAGAGCAGTTGAAGACATGGCGCCTCACCGGCACCACACTCTATGTCACACTGGAGCCCTGTCCGATGTGTGCGGGAGCCATTGTGCAAGCACGTATCGCAAGGCTCGTCTTCGGCGCCTGGGATCCCAAGGCCGGAGCCTGTGGTTCAATCCTCGATATTCCTTCTGAGCGCCGTTTCAACCATCAAGTACAGGTGACCGGAGGGCTACGCGAGGAGGAAAGCCGAGGACTCTTGCAGGAGTTTTTCCGAACCAAGAGAGCGGCTCTTTCCGAACAACGCAGGCTCTCAACGTCAGTCTCCCAAGGAGGGAGGTCTGATTGATTCTGATTTCGGTCAACCAGCTTTCACAGTACTGCAGAATAGAACGGCGTCCCCCCAAGCCGGTCAATTGATCAGAACTTCCAGCGATGTGGCGACCCTGCATCTACAATTCGACGACAGCCAATGAGCGGTGGTCTAACATTCTGCAATATATCAGCCGAGACATTGCCCATGGACAGCTATATCGGAGGTGTAAAAAATGAGATTTTGGAAACACAGAACACCAATGAGAGTTCTCAAATTGAGCACCCTGGCCCTCGCTTGTGTGTGTCTCGCAGGTTGTTTGCTGAAAGAATCATCAACAGAAAGGACATCTACGCCACCCTCTATTCCAACTCAGGTACCAAGTGCAGCCATGTACAGCGACGGTAACTACATAGAAACATGCCGCACGAACGGCGTCCCAATTCCGCCTGACTGGAAACGATCCTCATCGGAATGGGAGAGTCACGGCAATCTCAAAACCATACTCCTCACACCAAATAGTCTGGAACAGACTCCGGTTGATGAGACCTCCTTCGCAAGCGTCTGGTCCTATGCACCATCTCGAGGAAGGGGCGCCTGCATCGCACTCGGAAGGAATGGAGGATCATTTCAAATCATCTGCCAAAGCGCCACGACCGGACACGCTTGCTTTTGGGGTAACGACCCAACCTCTCCACACACAAACTGGAAACCAGAGACAACCGACGTTCCCATCACCTCACTCCGAGACCCTGTCCAGGGGTTTTCTCCGGGCACCGTCGCCTGTACCGAATGCCATCGTGGCAATAATGCCTTCCTCTATGCCCCTGACGATCCCACCTGGGCTACGGTATTGAGACCGGAGCATCCTCGACCAACATTTACCACTCGCGTTGAGCAATCCGCTCATCAGGGGCAACTCACTTTCGGCTCAACAACCAGCACGTATCCCCGCTTTATCCCTGTCGGGGGGAACTCCATGATCTTAAACAATCCCCCGACAACCACAACTGGGTGCTCGGGATCCTGTCACGAACTGCACATTGAAATACTGAAAAAGAATCATACTCTGGAAGGGTACGTAAGAGTTCCGCGACCCATGGGACCCAGCTGCGCGGCAAACTCGCCATCGGACGATCCAACTAGGAACTGCTATCAGCGGTAGGAGATGAGACCCTACCAGTACCTGAGGTTGACCTCCTAATCAAACGATGAGTATCATCCATCCGTGTAGTCTTCTAAGACACCCTCCCCAACAAATTGGCGGCGCAGCGCTGTCATCGCACGGTCGGTTGGGATCATTGCCATCGCACTGGGGTTCGTGATCGGAATGTATGGGCTGGATCATCCTGAATCGCACTGGCTTCGGACTTCACTTGGATTGCTCGTGACCGGAATGATCGCCCAAGGCTATGCTCTCTGCTGTTCGATCAAACGGGTACGACATCTGAACGCCTGAACCAAATCCTTCACCCTCGCCCTGCAAGCTGACACAACCATGTTCGCGGCTAGCTGACCCAGCGCCACCTACCAACGGCCACACCGCTTGCAATTTCTCTACGCCCTAAGCCATAGTATGACATCGTGAAACACTAAGTATTGTTAACTACATACACCTTTCACTGAGACACGCTTCGACTATGACCGCTCGGATCGTTCCATTTGGACTGTACGCATTATTTTTACTAATAGGCCAAATAGTCGGATGGCTGGGACAGGTTGCCGGATGGCCAGCACTGTCGGGAGATGCCGTTCTCTTATGGCTTTACCCGATCAAGACACTGGTCGTTGCCGCTGCACTAGCCTGGTTCTGGCGTCAGTATGATGAACTCCAGTGGCCACCCAAACTGCCAGTCCGACATCTGATGTTAACTACGGCCGCTGGAGTCCTGGTTTATGCAGCCTGGGTTCGGATGGACTGGGCATGGGCGATGCAGGGAGCACCTTCGTCAGGATACAACCCATTTACAGTTGACGGGCCGGCCAGCTATCTACTGACCGCGTTTCGCCTCTGTGGGGCAGCGATTGTCGTTCCGATTATGGAAGAATTGTTCTGGCGGTCATTTGTACTGAGGTACCTGATCTCATCCCGTTTTGAGGCGATCCCTATCGGAACCTTCACACCGATCTCATTCGTCGCGGTCGTCGCACTCTTTGGAGTAGAACATGATCTTTGGCTGGCAGGGATGATGGCCGGAACCGTCTATGGACTCCTACTGGTACAGACCAGGAATCTCTGGGCCTGCATTGGCGCACATGCCATCACCAACTTCGCTCTTGGGATACATGTCTTAGTGACCAGGCAGTGGTCTTGGTGGTAACGGCCAGGCTTGTTCTGCACACAAGCCTGATGCGCCCATTTCAGTCAGGCAAATCCTCACACTTCAACTCCATCTTGGTTCAAGACTCCCACCACCTATTCTCTTCCAATCTTTCTGGTTGGTCGCACCAGAAATTGAAGTAATTGGCCGTCTGTTGTTTTCGTCATCACAGAAACGGACCCAGGCATGGGATGACGGCGGATCTTCCATTCTCGGTACAAGACAACTCCGGCCACCATTACTACGAGCCCGCCAAGCAGCCACCAGGTGATCATGTGTCCTCCAAGATTGTCAGACTCAAAGCGCCTCTCGCCCTCAAACAGAGTCACAGATGTGTTTCAGCACAAAACAGCAGATCAACCTTGCCATACTCTCTCATTGAGAAGGCATAACCCACCAGATACGATCGCGCCCCTCTTTTCTACCATAGTCGCATAGAATTGCATAACATCTGATGCAGCGGGACTCACCTTCAGCATGTCAGCGTATCATTGCACCGGCTATGTGCAAGTCGCGCCTCTCACGTACTGCGAACGGAAATCACTTGCACAATGGACGGATTTCTTTTAAGCCGCGTCAATCGATACGGCGCATGGTATGATTGCGTGTAACGGCCAGCTTCTGCAACACCTGACCGTTATCTAACACCATCCGTCTCCAGGTCATGGTTTTCACTATGATTCAGTTGTAATGACATCCCCCCTCCTCGCACAGAGACAGTCTTCGCTGCACCCGACAGCCATGTCGTCATTTACTGAGGCATGATGTCGACTGCAAAGCCACGCGTCTTGATCCTGGGTGGGGGATTCGGCGGGATGTATGCCGCGCTGGAATTCGAACGGGCACTCGAGCGTGGTGCGAACCTCGACGTCACCCTCGTCAACCACGACAACTTTTTCCTCTTCACCCCGATGCTGCACGAAGTGGCCGCAAGTGACATCGATGTCACCAATATCGTGAGCCCTATCCGCAAGTTGCTGTGTAAAGTGACGTTCTTTCATGGTGAAGTCGAATCTATCGACCTGGAGCAGAAGCGCGTTGGCCTATCGCATGGCCATGATAAACATTGCCATGCGCTGCCGTATGACCATCTCGTGCTGGCACTTGGTGCCTCCACGAATTTTTTCGATATTCCGGGCTTAGCCCCTCGTGCCTTTACCATGAAAACGCTCAGTGACGCGATTGCGCTGCGCAACCATCTCATCGCAAACCTAGAAGAGGCCGACTTTGAGTGTGGAGCCTCACTCCGTACCGGCCTCATGAATTTTGTGGTGGCTGGAGGTGGGTTTGCAGGAGTCGAAACCATTGCGGCCATGAACGACTTTCTTCGAGAAGCAGTGCGGTTCTTTGCGCATCTGCGGGAAGATATGCTGCGAGTCATTCTGGTCAGTGCTGGGCCGGTCATCTTGCCGGAGCTCGGAGAGAAGCTCGGGACCTACGCACAGCGCAAACTGACCGAGCAGAAGGTGGAAATCCATGCGAACTGCAAAGTCACCGCCGTGACGGACCACGACATCACCCTCAGTGACGGAACGACGGTCACGACGAATACACTGGTCTGGACCGCCGGCATCAGCCCCCACGCGCTTTTGGGCACGTTGCCCTGCCCAAAAACCAAGGGTCGGATCCTTGTGAACGAGTACCTGGAGGTTCCTGGATGGTCAGGAGTCTGGGCCTTGGGCGACTGCGCGATGGTGCCAGACCGAAAAACGGGTGCATTTCACCCTCCGACCGCACAACACGCACTACGCGAAGGGCGGGTGGCAGCACAGAATATCCTGGCGACGGTTCAACAGGGATGGAAACGACCATTTGTCTACTCCACGATCGGGCTGCTCGCCCCGATCGGCAAACGGACCGGTGTCGCAAACATTTTGGGTATCAATTTTTCAGGCTTCATTGCTTGGTGGCTATGGCGAACGATCTACCTGCTAAAGCTCCCTCGCTTTGAAAAGAAAGTGCTCGTAGCCTTGGACTGGACCTTGGATGTGCTCTTTTCCAAAGATCTGGTCCACTTTCGAACCACACGCTCCCTCTCCTCACCACCGTCAACAAAGCCCTGAAAACCGAGCCGACTCCTATGACATCGCATCAGAAGGCCTGATCGGGGATCGGACGAGGCTCCACAAACCATGCCGTGGCACTCCCTCACCCAATTACAACGACAATACGATAGCGCCATACATCCTGTGCGAGCTCCAGCGACGACATCATCCATTGAGCACAGAACGTCTAGCAGTCTGCTGAAAAACTCAACATGTGTGCTTCGACAAGCTCAGCACGAACGGGAAACCCTAATAGTTTCAATGCTCTTCTCGCTCATCCTGAGGCTCTCAAAGGATGAGCAGAGGGTTTTTCAGCAGACTGCTAGTGCGCTTGTATGAGAACCACCCCGAAAGACCTTCAGAAAGGGCGGCAGCCATTACGAATGATACCTATATACAAGCATTCATAATATTTCCGACTAGAGAGGTCTCATCGCTCCCCCCCGGTGGAGTTGGCCTATCATTACTCGCCTAAATGGCAGTAAACTATACAGAATGGTGATATATTAAGCGTCACGGTGAACTCTTTTTCCTACACCTCATACAGATCCGCCGTGAGTGCCCGTGCCATTCTAAAGTCTAAGCGATTGCAATCATGAGTCTTGTGCAATGCTGTTGATGGCACCCCTCATGCAGTAGCTCTTATGCCCTTACAGCGAGTACATCAGGTCAAAATGCTCACCGAGTCGTAATACCTCTCATGAGTAACGATATAACTACCCCTAACGCTTCTGCAAAGAGTTCCGACTGTCGACCATCAGCTTTTCGCGCAGATATTGAGGGGCTGCGCGGCGTCGCCATCCTACTGGTGGTCCTATTCCATTGCGACATGCCTGGGTTCTTAGGCGGCTTTGTTGGAGTCGATGTCTTTTTTGTTCTGTCTGGTTTTCTAATTACGGGAATCTTGGTTCACGAGATTCAGACAACGTCAAGGCTCAATCTCGTGGAGTTTTATGCTCGCCGCGCGCGACGATTGCTCCCAGCGTTCGCCGTCACATTAGTCGCGACGCTACTGATTGGGACCTTCATCCTGACACCCCAGGAGTTGGACCTGGCTGGGCGTGCCGCTCGATCAGCTGCGGTTCATATGAGCAATGTGTTCTTCGACAAGAATAGTGGGGATTACTTCAGTCCAAAGGTGCAATCCAACCCCTTATTACACACCTGGTCATTAGCCGTTGAAGAGCAGTTCTACCTGTTTTGGCCCTTGTTGATCTTGCTCAGCGTACGATGGTGGCGTTCGGCGAATGCACTTTTCACCCTACTCGCCGGGCTGACACTGATCTCGCTGGGAATCGGGATCGGGTTCACCCTCAAAGGAGGAACCTTTGCCTTTTACGAGCTGCCTGCCAGGGCCTGGGAGTTTGGTATTGGAGGACTCGCCCTATTCTTATCGCGCAAGAGCCAACGCGCGTTCTCATCTTGGAGGCCCGCCATGGGCTGGCTCGGTTTTCTAGCGATTCTTGGTACCGCACACTTCCTCTCAGTTACGAGTGCCACGAGCTTCCCAGGGTGGGTTGCGCTCATCCCCACACTGGGCACTGCCGCAATACTGATTGCGGGGACGGAACAGCCGTATCGTGGAATTGGAGTCCTCCTGGCCTCTTCACCCCTGCAGCGGCTCGGAACACTGTCCTACTCCTGGTATCTCTGGCATTGGCCATTTTTGGTATTCAGCGCTGTACTTCTTCCATCCCTGTCTGCTCCTGGGAAAGTGGGTGTCGCCGCGATATCATTAGCAGTGGCGGCCGTCAGTCACCACTTTATTGAACGCCCGATTCGGTTCCATCGAGTCTTGCTCCATCGTCCGGCCTTGTCAGTAGGTCTTGCCGCAGCCGTTATGGTGTGCTCAATGGGTGCCGCATTGCTCTCCATGAAATTCGCTGAAGACATAGGGAACGAGCCAAGGATGCGCGCTATTACAATGGCAACTCAAACCACCACCAAACTGTTGACGGAACAGAATTGTTACCCGCCACTCGATTCACCGGAAGTCAGACGATGTGACTTTGGCCATCAGACGGCGAAAGTCCACATGGTCCTATTCGGAGACTCTCATGCCATGCAGTGGTTCAGCCCACTGAAACGAATGGCGGAACTGAACGGTTGGAAGTTGACCACGGTCGTAAAACCCTCATGCCCTGCCTTCGATATTAGACCCAGCACGTTTCAGTCCCAGGAGATCCAGCAAATAGAGACATCTACTAGCGCCTGTGCTCAATGGCGTGCGCAAGCTCTGGCTCTCATCAAAAATCTGCATCCTACGCTGGTACTCCTTGGGAATGCGACCAGTCACCTGGGGCAAAGCTATGACCACCTCTTTGCTATGGGATCCCAACCATCGCTGGGTGAGTTGCGTAATGGGGCACGGCAGACCTTCTTGGCATTGAAGAACCACGCTGTGGTCGTCATGCGTGATAGCCCGCATTTTCCGTATCATGTTCCGACCTGTCTCGCCAGATCTATCCGTCAGGATCGAGATCCTCAGGCCTCATGTACCGCCGATCAATCAATCGTGCTCAGTCCGGATGTCTATGAGTCTGAGCGGGCCGGAGCCCACAACCTCTCACACGTCCACTTTATCGACTTGACTGATCTTCTCTGCCAGATGGGAACTTGCAAACCCGTTCAAGGGGACACCATCGTCTACAAAGACTTTGACCACCTGACGAGTGATTTTACAGGTTCGCTCATGACCGGACTGACGACCGCATTGCAGACGATTTTAGAGATGAACTCCTCTCCGAGCTAACTAGCAGTGTGTGGACAAACCCAAGAACGAGCTCGGAAATGGAGCCCTGCCTGAGGTCACGAACGTCTGGAGAATACCGCACAGGCTGTTCAGAAAGGCCATCCAGCAAGGCCGCAGCGAGCGAAGAGGCGAAATCGTACTCTCTGCCGTACGGTGAGCCTCTGAGCGAGGCGAGAACGCCGCTGGTGGACTTTGTCAACAGCCTGCTAGCGGAGCAACCCGCTGTGCCGTCAAGAAGCAGTCCGAGCGAGTCGTGGAATCACGCCACCCCGTCTCGCTCTCACGGTGAACGCCCATGAGTACACCGATCCACTTTCCGTCCTCTCTCAATCCCGGTACAATGGTCTCTGCTTAAACACAACTAAGCATGACCTTACATGCCCATCCCCTTCTACATCCTCTGCGGCTCACTCGGTGCCGGTAAGACAACGCTCCTGATGCGGCTATTGGGGCATTGGAAGGTCAATGGTCAGCGAGCCGGCGTCCTGATGAACGAAGCCGGGACCGTCAGCATCGATGGCCCTCGGGCCGGCACGCTCGCTGAACAGGTCATGAACCTTGCCGGCGGTTGTGTCTGCTGTGACACGAAGGAAGATCTTTCCTGGGGGATTGCGCAGCTGGTGCGGGACTATGCCTCGGACGTGTTGATTCTAGAATGTTCAGGGCTGGCCGATCCGGCTGAAGTGATCGACGCGGTGACGGATGCCTATACGGCGCGGTTGGCATCTCTTGAACGAGTCATCGCACTCGTCCATCCGGTCTCAACGGAAGAAAGTCATTCCAGCGCCTATGTGACGACGCAAGCGATCCGCTGTGCCGACGAACTCATTCTGAACAAGCGAGACCTCTATGTTCCTGGTCACTGGGAAGGATTCCGGGCTGGGATCCTTGAGCAAAACCCCTATGCCCGCCTGTGGGAAACGTCGCATGCCAGGATTGATGTACCAAACCTCTTGGCAACCCATCCGTCAACCCACCAGCCGGCGCTGACCAATGTTCTGTTTGATAAATCTCGACCGCGCCATACGCAGCATGCAGTCTACCATCCTATCGCCACAACAATCCGATTGCCCGGGCCACTCAATCGCCAGCGATTCCTGGCGTGGACTAAAACGATCCCGAAACAACTGGAGCGTGCGAAAGGATATTTCCGATTTTCAAAAGAACCAGAGTTACAGGAGTTTCAATATGCGTTGCCAGGACAGGCTACGATCTCTCCGCTCACGCTGCTGGATGAACCAGAACCGGCACTCGTACTGATCGGACGGGGATATGATGTCGATCGCCTACGGGCTGATCTCTTAGCGACAGTGGAAAACCAACCGAGGACCTCGTGAAGATCAGGACTCGATTCCCGCTTCCTTAACGGGATTGGCGACCGACTCGAACCTCTTCCTGAACCGGGGCCATTGCAACAAGAACCAGGCCGTACCTCCGCCGATAACCCCTCCAAGCATCCACCCCCCAAGGACGTCCGTCACATAATGGGCGCCAATAAACACACGGGAGAATCCGACCACTGCCACGATCGGCCATGTGATCCAGCCTGACTTGGGGTACAAGACCTGGAGAAATGCTGCGAGTGTTGCAGTGTTGGCCGCATGGTTCGACGGAAAGCTGAACAACCCTCCGCAACCACTCGGCTCAATTTTCACCGCTTCGCTCATGGCCCGGCAGGGCCTCACTCGTTCAAACACCCACTTCAGCTGCCCTCCGCAGAAATCGGTTAGTCCGACCGATGCTCCCAAGACCGGGCCTCCCACGAAGGCCTCCCGAGGGTTGCGCCAAATCCAATAGGCGATCGCGCAGGCACCCGGAACGTAGAGCGTGCTGCGGTTCCCCAGTTGCAAGAAAAAGTAATCGGCAACTGCTGACTGACCAGCCAAGCCGTTGATAGCAAGGAAGAGAGTCTCGTCCCAGGTCATAATAGGTCAACAGTCACAAGTCATTGGTCATTGAAAGAAACATTATCAGGACTTTGTTTACTCCTGTCCAATGACCTTTGACTAATGACCAGTGACTGCTCTACCTGGTTCGAAAATGAATGCGAACCGTCAGCTCACCATCGATCGGATCATCGCCCTGCATTTGAGGATCGAATGTCCACCGACCAAGTGCCTTGACCCCAGCCGTCGTCAGTTCACGATGCTTACAAGGTTCCAGTACCACAACGGTGACCTTCGCTTGCTTGGAGACCAACAGGCGAGCCTTCATCCAATCATCGATTTCCTGCCCGTTGAGCGAGGTGGGAATAGCAGGCCAGGGAGTGGACTTAGCCACAGGACCGAGCTGTTGATCCTTATTCAGGGATAACCCATGGACATGGACCTCGGGCAGCTCAAGCACGTCTTCCTCGTGATCACTCTGGTGCGTGGCCTCGTCGCCAACCACCGCCTGAGAGGATGCCGGCCAAAGACAAGCACACAGGGCGCAACAGGGGATGAAACACCCTGTTGCGCGTAAGGCTTTTCTGCATGTCGCCATCATACCCGGCCTTTATATCAGAAGAACCATTGGCCGCGAAAGAAGAACGAGCGCGGCATACCGGCATGAGAGACACCGAGACCGACACTGCCCTCCCCGAAGTTGTAGAAGTACTTTTGGTCCAGCGCATTCACGATATCGAACCCCAGCAATAACTTCTGGCCATGCCAAGGCAACGGGATGACATGCGCGATGGAAAAATTATAGATCGTCCACGTCGGACTATGGGAGGAGTTCGTCTTCGCCCCTTCTTCCGCCGTTCGAAGTCCAGATCCGAACAACACCTGCCCCGTGAGGGTCGTTCGCTCGAGCAATCGATAACTCAGCATTCCAGAAGCGGTCAGGGTCTGCTGGTGATCACAATGGACACCGCTCGGCGAATTGATATCGGCGATTTCTTCAAAATGCACCACATTATGCCCAGACTGCAAACCATAGCCCTTGCACTGTCCCCAAGCGATGTTGGCGCGACCCGTCAGGTTCTCCATAAACCACACCTTGAGCGCGGCATCGGCCCCCCTGGACCATCCCCGATCATAGGCAATATGGTTCAGCAAGGGAGTCGCCCCTAATTGGTGGGCGTCCCCCATATAATTGGCGAGCTTATAGTACCCCGTGAGCTGGAGAGTTGCCCAATCCGTCAGGGCATGGACGCTGCCGATTTGGAAGTAATGGGCTCGCTCGGCCCGCGGCAGATTATTGGTGGTGTCCTCAGGGTTCGCCTTGGTTCCCTCCAAATTCAAGCCGGCAAGGGCAAGCCTTTCGAGCTGAGGGGGAGTAAAGAGCCTGCCATAGTACGCATGAAAGGCGTGGGCTGGGTTGTATCGGTACGTGACACCGACTCGCGGGCTGATCTGCCCTTCGTTACGCTGATACTGCACAATATCGGCGCGGACTCCGAGGTTGAAGGTCCAATGCTCGTTCGGCGTCCACTGGTCCTGGATCCAGAACTCCTGCCGCCACCCGATAAGCCGGTTGTCGCCACCGGCGTTGATCACTCCGCCGGTCGGGTTTCCTGCGCCGTCATCGAGAAAGGTAAAGAATCGGGTCTTGTTGATCGCCTGGGTGCGATCGATCTGGAACCCCGCTTGAATCAAATGTTCCTTGCTATGCACATAGGTGTAATCCAGCCGCACGCCGCCGGAATAGCCCGTACGGTCTTGGCTCCCGGCTGCGAAGGGTTCTTCGACCTCCGGCACATAGGCAAGGACATTCAACGGATCTGTCCTAAATGTCGCCCGAGTATGGCGGAAATACCCGGCCAAGCTGAAAAAGTTTCGAGTATTGATGTCATGGCGCCACACCAGGTGGCCGTATTGGTTGTTTTCCTTCTGGTTTTCATCCACCATTTGCGACGGCACCGGCGTGAATCCTCCGGGCAACAAGCCGAGAATAGTTGGGTTCGCCTCCAGTCCAGGGAACGTCGGGATCTGATATTTCGCGATGGAGTTCAAGAACAACAGGGTAATGTTATTGTTATTGTCGTACTGATAATCGCCACGGAACATCGTCTGGTTCCGCTCGCTTTGTCCATGAAAAATGGAGTGCCCAGCGGTCGGCGGCTCGATGCCACGATTGGTGGCAAAATGACTGTTCAAGAAATAGTAGCGAAACTTCTGGCCGATCGTCCCCCCATACTCGAAGGACGGATTAATCGTGTTATTCGATCCTCCGTTCATTTGAAGCGACCCGAATCCCGGCTTTGTGCCGCTCTTCGTCGTAATATCGATGAGGGCAGTTGTTTTATTGCCCACATTCGCTTCCATCCCGCCCAGCACAATATCGGCCCGTTCCCAAGCTCTCGGCGTAATGACATCCGAAAAGGTTGACGAGACCGTGTCCGGAATCGGCACCCCGTCGATACGGAGCTGAAGACCGGCATGTTCCTGGCGGATGTGAACCTGCTTCAGTGCCCCGTACGCCGCGCTCGGAATCGTCAGCAAGAGATCTTCAAGATTGACGTTATTTCCACGCGGAAGAATATCGATTTCCTTTCGGCTGAGTGAATAGGTCTCGCTGGATGCCTTGGTGTTGACCGGCGGCAAGGGTGCCACGACCTCTAGTGACACCTCTTTGGTCTTGGAAAGGGTCAGAGTGACTGGTTTCAGAGGCTCTTCTCCCAACGCCAGCACCACGTATTCACTCCGATAGGTCTCCTGTACAGCACTGACGGAATACGTGCCCTCCTCAGGGACAGTCACCTTGAACTCCCCGGCATCGTTTGAGACCCCGGTGGATACCAGGTCACCTTCTTGGCTTTTGACTTCAATGACCGCCTGCGGCACCCGCCGAAGGTCCTGATTTTGGACAACCCCCTTGATCGTCTTGGTCGGCTCTTGATCCTCAGCGTAGCTGATGGAATACGTTCCACATACAACTGCGGCGACCGTCAATCGAAGCGTCACATTCAACATACATCTCACGAACGAATACATCATGTCCCTCCTCGCTCACAAACCCACTGGTGATAAAACAGAAGGGGCAGGACAGCCGTACGCAGATCGCGTGGCCACTCAACCCATCCTGCCTACTGGATATGCTCGCTCAGCTATAGCTGAGGAGGGGCGCGGGAAGGACCAACGAGTAAGAGGACCGCTGAGAGAAGGATGGAATCAGACGGAGGCGTCTGCTGCCAAACAACGTTACAGACAGCACATCGCGGAACATCCAGATCAACCGACCCAGCAATATGATGCTGAACCCACTGACAGATGTCGGTGTCCGAATGTTCATGGCCATCTGTATCGGCAGCAGCCAACTCGTGGTGAACATCCTGAGCGACGGCAAACGGAGCCAGCCCCAGAATGATACAGATCATCCCCAAGGCCACCCCGAATCGGAGTAACGAG
>NIUT01000146.1:42263-81838 GCA_002254365.1 Nitrospira sp. UW-LDO-01 | reverse complement strand
GATCTCACGATAGATTCCGGCGCTCGATGAAACTGCGCACAACCTGAATGAGCGCGGTCCATTCCCGCACACGTTCGTTCATGAGCTGGTGTACGGGCTCCAGGAGGTATTCGATCATCCGGCGCTGACCGGTCTTGATTTCAACCGCCACCGCCATACCGGGAACAAGCTTGACCTCTGTGCTCCCGACTCGAGTCGTCGAATGATCAAGACCAACCCTGATAGCCGAAACAAGCCCGACGTGTGTGTTCGACGTGCTCTTGTCAGGCCCCCTCATTACATGACCGGCAATGGTCTCCTGATACACCGGCTGAACCCTGGCGAGCTTGATCGCAACCGGCTGTCCCTTGAGGACGATCCCCACATCCCTACTCTCGATCCGCGCCTCGACCTCCAGCGAGTGCTTCAGAGGCACAATGATAAACAGCGGCTGTGCCGGCGTCACCACCGTGCCCACCGTCTGAACCCCAAGTTGCCGCACTACCCCATCAATCGGTGAGAGCACCCGCTGAACTCCCGCGTTCTGTTCGACTTTCGTGATCGCTTGCGAAACGGACGCGGCATTGTCTTCGAGCGCGGAGCGCTCCGCCGCTGTCATCTGCTGAACATCTGAGACCAGGATGTGAGACTGTGGCTCGGCTTCCGTGAGTTTCCTGGTCAGATCCAGTTCGATCAAGATCTCGCCCGATTTGACCACTTGTCCCTCATGAACGTGAATGGCTGTAATGACCCCTGCTTCATGCGGGTGAAGGACCCTTGAGTCCTCACTTTGTACGACCTTCCCCTGCGCCATCGTCACGGTATCAATCTTCACGACCGTGGTCCATACCGCTCCGACCACACAGGAGATCAGGATGGTCCACAAGAGCGCTCGGCCGATCGGAGAGGGAGGCGTCTCCTGAATGTCCAACGCCTCCGGAAGAAACTCTGCGGCCGGTCCCTCTGGAACGGCTCTATTGGGAGGCTGACCTGACTCAGCCTGCCAGGCCGCCTTCCAGACCATCCACTGTCGTTCTAGTGTACTGAGAGCCATCGCCGCCTCATGATTGACTTCCAACGTGAGAGACCGAGAGGCGTGAGGAAGTTCCCTCCTGCTCGCGCAGTTCCTCATATGTGCCCTGTTCAAGAATCTCCCCTTTATCCAGGACAAAAATGCGATGGGCCTGGCGCAGTGAACTCAACCGAGTGGCCATGATGAATACAGTACGGCCCTGAGCGATCTGACCCATATTCTGTTGAAACACCGTTTCAGATTCCTCGTCTAACGCACTCAAGGCCTCGTCGAATATCAGCAGGCGGGGATTCGCGGCAAGGGCTCGGGCAATCGCAATCTGTTGACGCTGCCCACTGGAGAGCAGACAGCCGTGCTCGCCGATCTGCGTGTCATACCCGTCCCCTAATTCGACGATAAACTGGTGCGCTCCGGACAACGTTGCCGCCTGCATAATCTGCTCTATCGACATGGCGGGATTGATCATCGCGATGTTGTCCCGAACCGAACCATTGAAGAGGACATTCTCGTGCAGCACAACACCCACGTGCCTACGCAGCCAAGCCGGATCGACCTGTACGAGATCCACACCATCCACCAGAATTCGTCCCTGTTCAGGCCTATACAGACACTGGAGCAATTTGGCCATCGTGCTTTTGCCTGAGCCTGAACGTCCCACGATCCCGACAATCTGGCCCGGCTCCACTGAAAAAGACAGCTTGCGGATCACTGATGGCCCATCCGGCCGGTAGCGAAACGTGACAGTTTCAAAACGCACCTGCCACTGGACCTGTGGAATCGTGATCCGATTCGGGTGATAGGAGGGCTCTGGCGGCCTGTTCAGTACGT
Source organism: Nitrospira sp. UW-LDO-01 (assembly GCA_002254365.1). Lineage (GTDB taxonomy): Bacteria > Nitrospirota > Nitrospiria > Nitrospirales > Nitrospiraceae > Nitrospira_D. The sequence continues at coordinate 79,998 of NIUT01000146.1, read as the reverse complement.
CCCCCAACCGCTGGACCGAAATACCCGCTTGCTGGAACTCCTGCCAAAGTGTGACCCATCTCAGAAGGAGGCCCATCACGTGAGCCGACAACAGGACGAACGCGATCAACTGCCCGATACTCAACTGCCCTTCAATCACGCGAGAGGCCCCGAGCCAAAAGACCACTGCCATGGTGACGTGGTACACCCCCGTCGCAATGTACCGTGCGATCGTGATCAGGCTAGTGGCACGAACACTCGCCTGCACATAACCGGCCAGCTGTGCGTCCCACTTCCGCCAGAGCGACGGCTCACCCGCCATGGCCTTCACCGTTTGGATGCCGCTGACGGCCTCGACCACGAATGCCTGATTGTCCGTTTCACGATTGCATAGATCGCGTAGACAGGCCCGTATTGACGGGGCCATAGCGTAGTACAACAGCGCATAGATCGGCAGTGTGACCATGACCACCAGCGTGAGCGCGGGGCTCAAGAGCCACATGCAGGCCAGAAAGACCACGGTAAAGGGAACATCCAGGAGCATCGTCATGGAGTGGCTCGTGACGAATTGGCGCAGCTGTTCCCACTCATGCACCAGAGCGACCGTATCGCCCGCGCGCTTGGCATCAAAATACGTCGCAGGGAGCGCCAGAATATGGCGAAAGAGTCGAGCACCCAGGGTGACCGTCATGCGATTGGTTGTATGAGCAAACAGATAGGTGCGGAGCCCACGGATGATGCCCTCAAAGATAGTCAGTGCGATGAGGCCGCCGGCCATCAACGAAAGCGTGCTCAACTCCTGGTGCACAAGAATCGTATCGATCACCAGTTGTGTCAAGAACGGCGTGAGGAGGGCCGCGAATTGGAGAAACGCCGATGCGATCAAGATCTCGCCGAACAACTTCCGATACTTGACGATCCCTGGGATCACCCAGGTCAGATCGAACGTGAGATCATGAAGACGAATCGTGACTCGCTTCGTCACGAGCACCAACTCTCCCGTCCAGATCAGTTCGAATCGGTCACGAGAGAGGACGAGCGAATAACCTTCCACAGGATTCTGAACCAGCACCTGCTCGCCTTCGATCTTGGACACCACCACATAGCCTCCATCCACGAGCTTGGCCATGGCTGGAAGAGAGGCGCCTTGCAGCTTGTGCCACTCACTCGTGACGAGACCGGCGTTCAATCCAAGATTCTTGGCGGTGCGGAGCAGTTCACTGTCGGACAGTTTCTGTCCAGGCTGGGCAAACTGATGTCGAAGCTGCGCGCCATTGACCGGAAGGTCATAGTACTGCGCGATAATCAGAAGGCATCGCAATCCGGTATCGGACTCATCCGACTCGAGCGATGACAGTATCGGATCAGATTGCTGGGAAGAGGTTGTCTCCGAAGCAGCTGACATGCAGCCATCTTAGGGGACAGGTTGGCGATGGCCAAATACTTTCAAGGATTAGCACAGAGATGCCGCTTCCGTAATCGCAGGATCCGGTTCTCATTTCATTTTCGCATTGTCCATGAGCGCGCATCTTGTTGTGACCAGGCATTCGCACCTTCACGGTCGCGATGGAATGGCAGGTGATGTTGCACGCTTCTCATGGGCAGGCCTCATCCGCGATCAAGGCAACCGAACTACGACTATCCGAGGTATCGCCCATACAGAAACGCGACAAACTGCTTGGCGCCCCGCATCCGATTCTTGATGTTGTCATCACTTACGCCGGACTGTCGCAACTGCTGTTCAAACCTGATTAGGGCATCCCGTAGCTCTTTTCTCAATTCTCTCTCAATCACCTTATCCAACACACTTGGCATAATCTTCCTCCTCCATCAATTATCTATACGCTCATCCCATCTACAGTGTTGCACGAACGAGTACTGGGCAGACGATTCGGATTCTACAAGACTCGTCCCCGACAAGCCAGCGCTTCTCGCGAAGACAATCACTCTACCCAGTCACTCCGGGAACTCTTTCTCGGATGAAGTTACACCCGTCTGAGATGGAACAACGTAAGCCCTGTTTTGACCCTGGCCTTCGGCAAGATCGTTTTATGCATAGCAAACGTGGGCAGCGCCGCCACTGAATCGCTCCAACAGAGCTGCCACAGCTCCGATGCCAGGACCGCCGGCACACCGACAGGGCCGACGACAAATGCATCACCTCCCCGCCTCAACGCTTGGCCTGCATTGGCGAGAGTTGTCCTCATTGCCGTCAGCGACCCAAACGTGTCGTAGGAGAGCCAGAGATACAGGAGATCATACAGCCCATGACGAGCCATTGACTCCTGCACCACATCTTCGGCGCCCATACGTATTCGTTGCAGCCAGTCCCATCGATTGATTTCCGCACACTGAGTCCAGAGCTGTTGCGCCTGCCGCTGGGCATAAGCTCCATAGTGGACTCTCACCGTATAGTCGCGTGGTCGGTCGAAGAGCACGCATGTCGAAATGACGGCATCTCCGTTCACAATGAGCACGCGTTCCGCCAGCGATCGTAGTCTGCCGATCTCACGGTCCTGCTCTCCGAGATCATCCAGATAGTCGGCGACAAAGGGTTGTGCCGCAAGCTCACTGATCTCCTCGTGGCCTTCCGGATACAACAGCACAGCGCCAAACGCTTCACGCGGATGAAGGGCAGGAGGCTCCGGTACAAAGACCGTCCGCCAGTCGACAGGGCTCATCGGTCCTTCAGGCGATGGGGCCGTCCGAACATGAAGACCGATCGGCAAAGAGATGATCGTTTCTTGTTCACGATCCTTGAGGATCATCTGCTGGCCCTCTATTCGCATACTGCGATCAAGGGGAAGCACGCGACGACCCAGTGGATTGACGTAGGCCAAGCCTCCCGTATCCGTCGCAAGGGTTGCCTTCTGCGCGACCCCATCTTTTACCGTAATACATACCCCCTGGCGTTCGTCAAAATAGCGTACCGGTGGATGATCGGCAGGCAGCCAGGCGACGACTTGCGATTTCGATGGATTCATGAAGTCGACAAAGGGATCCCCGGTCCCTGATGATTGAGGTGTGAAAAAGGCGCTGAACAGCCGAAACGCCGCCTCCGATGGATAGGGAGGGATACCACGGTACCGTAACGCTCGTGGTACCGAATGCCCTTGTTGTTGATCGTCATACAATCCTCGAATGAGTTCCAACACCGCGGAACCTGTCCCGGGTAACAGCGATTTGAACAGTTCAACAACTGGGAGAAAATCAATCTCATCCCAGTGCATCGCACCCATGCAGGACATAAAGTGTGCGGTTTCAAACCCGCCATCGTCCAACAGATAGAACGCATCTTTTCGTTGGCGGATCGTCGCCAGCCCGGTGGGCTCAATGGAAAAATCCTCATCCCGATAAAACCACCGCACCTCTTCAATTGGCACCCGTAAGGCCTTTGCCGCCAAACTACGAAGATCTTCTGGCGTAGTTCGCTGCCAGTTAGACCTCGTGGCAAGATTCACTCGGGTTTCATTCACCAAGCCGGCAGGTACTATTCCGACCCAGCCCCCCCAATCCAGCTTGACCCGGGCGCGCTTGAGGGACACGACCCCCAGTTCACTCACCTCCCATTCGCACTCATGGAGAGGTTGGCCCGTGGGATCGGTGGCAAGAAACCGTCTGCCATCAGGTCGATAAAAGACGAGGTGCCCGGTCGGTAACGTGCCAACGTATCCGCCGACCTTGTGGAAGGATTCAGCAAGCGCACGGGTGGAAGGAAATCGGAGATGGCCTGGAGTGAACAGGGCACATGCAATGGGATCCGAGGACATTCACTCGCGGAGCTGGCCGCTCCCTAAAACCATAAACTTTGAGCAGGTCAGTTCTTCTAATCCCATCGGACCCCGAGCATGAATCCGCGACGTGCTGATCCCGATCTCGGCCCCGAGACCGAACTGATATCCGTCATTGAGGCGTGTAGAAGCGTTCACTATCACCGCACTGGCATCAACCTCTTTAAGAAACCGCATCGAGCGCCCATAGTCCGACGTCACGATCGCTTCCGTATGTCGCGAGCCATACTGCGCAATATGCTCCATAGCCTCATCCATGTTCTTGACGACTTTCACGGCCAGGACGAGGTCCAAAAATTCTTTCCCGTAATCGTTCTCACTGGCCGGCTTGGCCTCCGAGATCAACTGACAGGTCTTGGCACAGCCTCGGATTTCAACATGGGCTACCCGGAGACCAGCCGCCAGCGCCGGCAAGAACGTGCGCGCAATCGACTGGTGAACCAGCAGTGTTTCCATGGCGTTGCAGGTTGATGGGCGCTGCACCTTCGCATTGAGGCAAATCGCTTCCGCCATGGCGACATCGGCTGCAGCATCGACATAGATATGACAGACACCCGCATCATGTTTGACTACAGGAATGGTCGAGTGTTCGGCAATGAGTTTCATCAACGATTCGCCACCACGGGGAATGATCAAGTCGATACACTGATCCTGCTTGAGCAAGACCGGTACGATCTCACGATCCGCGCGATCGACGAACGTGATCGCACCCGGTGGGATACCGGCTTTTTGTGACGCGTCGGAGAGAATGGACGCGATCGCCGTATTGGAATGAATCGCTTCGCTGCCGCCTCTCAACACACAGACATTCCCCGACTTGAGGCAAAGCGCAGCGGAATCAGCTGTCACATTCGGGCGCGACTCATAAATGATTCCGATCACCCCGATCGGCACGCGAACCCGCCCCACCTGCATCCCGTTGGGTCTTGTCCACATGGCAGACATCATCCCCACAGGATCCGGCAGCTGCGCCACCTCGCGGATCCCCGCTGCCATCTCCTTGATCCGTTTGTCGGTCAACCGCAAGCGATCCGCCATGGCCTTCTTGTCATTGGCAGTCCCAAAGGCCTCGAGATCTCGCTCATTTGCCGTGATCAATTCGTCCGATTTGGCTTCCAACGCATCCGCCATAGCCAACAGTGCTTGGTTCTTGGTCAATGTCGGTAGCGCGGCAAGTCGTCTGGCTGCCCGTTTCGCGTTGGAAACTAGGTCAACGACATATTCCATCGTAGGCAATGGCTTCGATGGTTCACTACCTGGTTCTGAAACGGCTTGACTCAGCGCTTCCATAGTTCTCACCGACGACTCACAATTGAGAAGGATGCAGACAATACCGCGTGGATAAGAAAGAGGTCAAGCGTTCGACAACTGCGTGGTATCGGAGAAGACATTCAGCCCATTGATATCCGCCACCTCAGCAGAATATTGAACTGTCCGGTGACCTCGTTCGTTGGCAAGATACCAATAATAGGTGCGAGCATGCGCCTTATCAGATGGTCTCGATATCCTGAACGCTCCCCCTTGCGAGCCTTGTGGAATCAAGCTATTGAGGCAGAATGCGCGACCATGGAGATTTTCAGCAACCTGCCAAAGCTTTTTTGAAGTATTGGATGGTTTTCACTAACGCATCCTCTAGCTCGACCTGAGGTTCCCACTTCAGAAACATCTTCGCCCGAGTAATATCCGGTCGTCTCACTTTCGGATCATCGGCCGGCAAGGGATGGTGGGTAATCTGACTCGACGACCGCGTGAGTTTCAGAATTTCCTTGGCGATCTGCAGCACCGTCAGTTCCCGAGGATTCCCGATATTGACCGGGTCATGAACACTGCTGACTTGGTTGGACTCCTGCTTGATGAAAAACGATTTTCGGTCGGTCCGCTGCTCGACCGTCTTGTCGGAATCCACAAAGAGCAGCGCAATGATGCCGCGCACGAGGTCATCGACATAACAAAAACTTCTGGTTTGATTGCCGTCGCCATACACCGTGAGCGGCTTTCCCTGAATAGCTTGCACGATGAAATTCGAGACCACCCGTCCATCGTTCGGTCTCATCCTTGGGCCAAACGTATTAAAAATACGGACGATCCTTGTATCGAGACCATGATAGCGTTGATACGCCATAGTCATTGCCTCGGCAAAACGCTTCGCTTCATCATAGACGCCCCGGGGGCTAATGGGATTGACGTTCCCCCAATAGGATTCGGGTTGCGGGTTGACCAGAGGATCCCCATAGACTTCCGATGTGCTTGCGATAAGAAAGCGCGCCCCTTTTGCTTTCGCCAACCCCAAGGCCTTATGTGTTCCCAATCCACCGACCTTCATTGTCGCAATCGGCATGTCGAGATAATCTTGAGGACTCGCAGGCGAGGCAAAATGCATGACCGCATCAAGATGGCCCTCGACATGAATGTAATCACAGACGTTATACTTCACGAACGAAAACAGCTCATTCCCCATCAAATGGGCGACGTTCTCCACTTTGCCGGTGCTGAGATTGTCCATACTGATAACCTGATGCCCTTGGCCAACGAGCGACTCGGCCAAATGGCTCCCTAAGAATCCCGCCCCGCCTGTGATCAATATACGCATATCTCACATTCCTCCCACTACGTGGCTATTCCCCAAAAGACACGAGAAACTCTCTGCATGGTCACACTCGACAGCACATGATTGTACCTATGTCACTACCGATGTAGCAAACAATCAAGATCGGGAACGTCCTAATCTGTATCGAAACAAGAACCTAGTTCACTGTGGGTATCCGTCCTGGTCCCCCACCCACAGGCATGGGTGGCCCCAGCACCCCTCTCTGAGAGGGACTGGGATGTTGAAAGACCCAGTCATGGTGAGTCGGTTTACCCTGAAAATGACGAACGACCAATGGAAAGTTGTTCTGTTTGATGGGCCTGAGCTTACTCGTGCTTCGGACCCCCATGATTCCTCCCGTCGGGGCTCGCAGCAGTTCCCATTCGCCATGTCCTACCGGATCAAGATACACCTTCCTGAGAAACGGTTTGGGGGGCCGTGTCAGCTCAGCGAGCGTGTGAGGATAGATCTCGCCTGGCATGACCCTTCCTGCCTTCGCTGTCGCCGAATACAGGGCCAACGCCGCTTGAATCTCCATGCCCTTGGCCAGTAAGTCCATCTCGAGTTCCCGCTGGATTATCGTCTTCCACTGCTTCGCTGCAACGGTCATCAAAAACCCCATGAGTGTCACGGCCAGCATGACCATAAGATAGGAAAACCCTGCCTCAGTCCCTCTCAACCATGCTGCAGAACGCCGCATCATTGTGTCACTCCTGGGCTTCGGCCTCGTCCGACAACCCAACCATCCGGTCTACTTGTGCACCAGAATCCCGCACGGTCACATTCTCAGGCGTGATTTTTTTGAGCACCAGCCGGTTGTCAATACGATCACCGGCCTTGAGCACCAAGACATCGTCATCCTTGCGAAGTACCGCCACAGACTGACTGGTCGTTACCCCCTCCCCCATACGCAGGAACCCCAAATATTTGATCGGCCCCGACTCTGCGACACCACCCTGATCCGTGAGAGACTCCGTTGCCTGTGTCTCTTCCTGATCAGGCACGACCACGTCAGAACTCACCGGGAGTGTTCCCTCGACAGATGTCATTGAGAAAATATTCCGAGGCATCATATAGGTGGCATCACGTTCCATCGCTGTGGCCTTAAGCAGGCTCAGATTGACATGCAACCCTGCCCCTCTTCCGTCCGACTGACGACCTCCTGTCCCGGGACCTGTGACATTGGTTAGGGGAACACGAACTGGCGCTTCCAGCAAATTCCACTGCCAAACTGCCAACGCAGCCCATATGAGGATCAGCGAGCCTGCCATCATCACCTTCTTCGTTGCATCCATGGCTAGCGAATTATCTCCTGGATGTTCCGTTTCTCGTGATCCGCTTTTAGATAGGTTGCGATTTTTATGTTAAAGGTCAGAGCTGCATTCTGTAGACTCCCGGCTCGATTCAACTCCAGATCCTCAATGAACAATAACTCGTCTGCCGTCTCCAGATCATGGATGAATCGCCGGAGATCCTCGTATCGCCCACTCATCGACCCCTGTAATAGCCCTTTGGTCGTATGGGCGACAGTGGTAGGTTCCGTCTTGTAGGACAACGCCGGTAGAACAACCCCCTCACGCTTGGCCTCATCCGAAATCCCCAACGCCAGTGGGCCAAAGTCTCGCTCACCAGGAAGCAACGCCCAAACCTGAGTTAGATCCTTGGCGGCATTCCTCGCTTCTCGGTGATGCACCAACGACTGGCGAACAGTTCCCCATTCTGCCTCTACTCGTTGACGCTTGGCTTGCAGATCTGCAAGCCCAATAGACTGTACAAAGATCAGCACCACAAAAAGCCCCATCGCAATGCCGCTCCAGGGAAGTAATGGAGCAAAGGGATGCTGCAGCAATGCGATCAGACGCTCTCTCATCCTTCATGCTCCGGTTTGTCGATACCGCACGGTCACGTCAAATTCAACCAGCCCGCCAGATCCAACTCGATGCTGAGCCAAGACTGGATCCTTGAATGTGGCATGATTTTGCAACCCAACCGTAAACGCCGTGATCTCTTCTAAGTTCGTTGCCGTTCCGGTGAGCTGAACCGTCTTGCCAGCCTGATCAAGACGAATGCTCGTGAGCGCAAGACGTGGAGGGATTGTTTGTTCCAATTCCCCTAAAAACGTGGTCCAAGAGAATGTCCGTTTTTCAAGCAGCTGATTCGCCAGGTCAACTTCGGAGGACAATCGTTTCAACGCACCTTCGGACAGATCAATCCCCTCCTTCCTGGCTTCAGCCATCACCATCTGATCGAGTTGGCGAACTCGCTCCAGTTCAGCCTCGATGATCTGACTCTGCTCATAGAGCAAGACTCCTTGCCAGAGGCTCCAAGCAATACTCAAGAGAAGTCCAATACATGCGCTGATCAACCAGGTCCGATACGTTGTCATCCCCGCCCGATACCGGCTGGATAAGTTGATCTGGAACTGCCGACCTGTACGATTCCCTGATTGAACCTGCGCAAGGAATTCAACGGGCCATTTGCTCCACGCACTGTTCGCTGCCATGCTATGAAACCCCTGCTATTGCGGCTAGTGCGGCCATGCCTTGCTGGCTCCCCTTCGCTTCCCATCCAAGCTTTTCGACTGATTTCCAACCGAATTGTTGCACGGCAAGCTGGAGTTGCCCCTGAAGCTCCGCCTGCAACGAGGCCATCTCTCCATCGCCACAGATCACCGCGTCATGTATCTCGACGGAGGGATGCTGCTGTTGACAAACCTCAAGGGAAGCACGACACTCATCAAGAATCCTATTCTGCAAATCGGCTGTAGCCAGGACCTCTAAAGCGTCCTCCCCCAATAGCTTGCAACGGTAGAACACGATCTGGCCCCGTTGAAAGACCATGATCGTCAGCGATCGGTCGGCTAGCGTGATCCACAAGACATCGTGGCGTAACCAACCCGCCGTCCGTGACATTCTCTTCCAGAGGTCAAACAGCCGCAAGCTCGTGATTCCCACCTCGGAGGGAATTAAGCCAACAGATTCACAGAGTGATTCGTATTGACTGAGAATCGACTCTTGAACGGCCACAGCCAGGACCGTATACCTACGCTCCGGACCTTCTCCATGACCCCCAAAAACCTGCGACACAATCTTCGCGCTATTCAGCGGGGAGATCTGCTCTTGTCCCAATCGCCACCGAATCAACGCGTCGCGCTCTTCACGTCTGATCGGAATCTGATCGAGATATAAAACCGCTGTTCGCACCGCTGTGTCAGGAAGCAAGACCGCAATGCGCCGAGGAAGTTCTGAGAAGAAGGCTCCTCTCATGAAAGAACGCTTCCCGCCTACACCGGCTAATGCACAAACTTGTGAAGCCAAGATCGATGGCTGTGACACATTGTCAACTGTGGGTGAAGACCTCATCGCGCCTACTTCGAGGGGAGATATGCCGTATCTCTGGCGAAGACGCCCATACCAGCTTCGCTCACACTCCGCCCATCCGAGGCAGTCAGTGCCGAATTTCAAACACCGTTGTGGGGGACGCCTGGCCCAATCCCACATCTCGCTAGCCTTCCTCGCTGAACGTGACACGATTGATCTCACGAAGTGATGTCTCGCCGTTCAACACCTTGTTGAGAGCCGACTGCCGAAGCGTAATCATTCCACCGGTTACGGCTCGATACCTGATCTCGGAGAGTGGTCGTTCCGCATGAATCATCTCCTTAATCTCATCTGTCAAATCCAGAAACTCCGTAATGCACTTTCTCCCTCGATATCCAGTTCCATGACATTGCGGACAGCCTGGCCCCTCGTAAAATAACGTATTCTTGTACTGCTCATAGTCCAACCCTGATTCTTCAATCAGAGCCTGTGGTGCTTTTCCCGGGGTCCGACAGGATGGGCACAGGATTCGAACCAGTCGTTGAGCCAACACGCAATTGAGCGCAGCCAGAAAATTATAGGCGTCAATCCCCATCGAGGCGAACCGTCCAATGACATCAAAGACGTTGTTGGCATGAACCGTCGTAAGGACCAGATGTCCTGTTAGCGCAGACTGAATAGCGATCTGTGCGGTCTCAGCATCACGAATTTCGCCGACCATAATCTTATCCGGATCATGACGGAGAATAGACCGAAGACCTCGGGCAAAGGTGAGTCCCTTCTTTTCATTGACCGGAATCTGCACCACACCCGATAGCTGGTATTCGACTGGATCTTCGATCGTGATCAGCTTGTCTTCCAGCGTGTTCATTTCCGAGATCGCGGCGTACAATGTCGTCGTCTTCCCACTTCCGGTCGGCCCGGTCACCAACACCATGCCGTGCGGGCGTGTGATCGACTTTCGAAATCGTTTCAGATCTTCCGGATTAAAACCAAGACGCTCAAGCTTCAAGTCTGAGACTCCGGTCGCAATCGAATCTCGATCCAGGATTCTGATGACCACGGACTCCCCAAAGACACTGGGCAAGATGGACACACGGAAATCTACTGTTTTTCGATCCAGTCGCATGCGGAAACTTCCGTCTTGAGGAACACGGCGCTCCGCAATGTCGAGATCCGACATCACTTTGAGGCGTGATACCAGGGGAGCGTGTAATCGAATATCCAACGGCTCCATGGCTGGAACAAGAATCCCATCGACACGCAATTTGACGTTGGTCGCACGATCCGCCGCTTCGATGTGGATATCGCTCGCTCGGCGTTGCATGGCGTTCAGTAAGATTGAGTCCAGCAGTTTGACCGTCGGGCTCTGGTCTTCTCCGGCATGATCCAGCGCAAGTATCTCTTCCCCTCGCTCATCTTCTTTGACCAAGACTGATCGATATTCTGCTTCAAACTCGCGGAGTACTTGGCTCGACCCTTCACTGCGTTCCAGTGCCGCCATGATGGCGCTTCTGGGACTGACAACAAGCTCCAACGGTTTTCCAACCAACAGTTCCAATTCGTCCAGGCCCAGCAGGTTGTGGGGTTCCGCAACGGCAATCGTCAACACCCCTGCCTGCTCGTTCAGAGGCACAAACGGAACGCGCTGCATCCATTTGATCGAGATGGACTCATAGTACTGAGGATTGATCCGAAAGTTCGTCAGTGGATCGTACGTCAGCCCGTATTGACTGGCCAACGCATGAGCGAGCTGGTCTTCCGACAGGAGTCCATCATCGGTCAAGGCCTTCCCTAAGGCAGCCGGCACTCCCTTCACACGACGGAACACCTCGTCCACCTTGTGCCTTGTCAGCACACCCTGACTGACTAAGACCTCCGCCAAGCTGGGCCGCGCTAGGCTACGCAACATATACAGACTCCCAAAGCCTCATAGATTTCTCGCAGGCTACCCGCCCACCGTTCCAGCCATTTGAAAAACGGGAAGGTACATCACGATCACAATCCCGCCCACCAGGACTCCCATCACAAGCAACAACGCTGGCTCCATCCAGGTTGTAAGCTGGCTGAGTTGCGTATCCATATCCGCTTCGTAAAATTCCGCCACATCCTTCAGCATCGCTTCGAGCGACCCCGTCTCCTCACCGACCGACAGCATCTCAATCACCAGCTTGGGCAGCACCTGACAGCGCTCCAGGGCATCAGCTAAGGTTGTTCCTTCCCGAATCTCCTCAACGGCTCCAACCAGACGAGAGGAGACAAAACGATTTGAGACAGCTGCCCGTGCCCCCTGCAAGGCATCCACAAGTGGGGTTCCTCCGGCAAGAATGGTCCCCAATGTTCTCGTGAACTGCACGGTGTTATGTTTAACTGCTATTGTTCCCACCAGTGGAAGATGCAGTATGAAACGGTCAATCATAAGCTGCCCGGCGGAAGTGGCATAATAGGTACGAATGCTGAGTATTAACCCAACCAGGATGATCATCGCAGCCAAGCCCCATGCCTCTGCATGTGCAACCAGCTGCAACAACAGCTGTGTCGCCCATGGTAAAGTCTTCCCCGTTTCTCCATACACAGATACAAATGTGGGCATGACATAGGCCACCAAGAAACCGATCACGGCCACGCCGATCACAACAAGGAAAATCGGATAAGAAATCGCCTTCGTCATCTTTTGACGAAGCCCGATCATCAGCTTCAGATACACGACATACCGCTGCAGCACCTCTGAAAGATTGCCCGACTGCTCACCAGCCTTGATGGTCGCCACATACAGATCCGGGAAATAGGCGGTATGTTTTGCCAACGCCTCCGATGCGGAGGCACCACTTCGGATGTCTTCTTTTACGTCGCGTAATACTTGCCGAAATCCTGGATGCCCTGCGCGATCAATCAACAAGTCCCAGACTCGTAAGATCGGCAACCCAGACTTGATAAGCGCCAATAATTCCTGATTGAAAATCATGAACTGCCCGAGAGGAAGCCCACCGAATGACCAAGATCGTGGGCTTGGCATTGAGTGCGCCCCACGTCGGTTGAGGGAAAAAACCAGCAGTCCTTGTGATTCGAGTTTCGCGCGAACGGCCGCTTCCCCTTCTCCTTCCAGAGATCCTTGAATCATGGATCCGTCAGATCGTGCAACTCGGTACGCAAATACTGCCATAGCTCCGGCCCTTCGACAGGACTACCGTTGTTTGAGTTCTGAGCCATCCACCACCGACTCCGTCAACCAAAGACTCTGCCCCGCTTGAATATAATCTGTGGAGAGCGCGTTGACGGCCATGAGCTGATGCACAGAGGTACGATATCGGTGGGCAAGACTCCACAGCGTATCTCCAGATTTGATCATGACTCGTGATGGTGTAACGAGTATCGACGATTGAGCCAGTCCCTCCCCTCGATCAACCGACATTACCCCAGACATCGCCTCATCCGATGGCGGAAGGGCTCGACGATCTTCTAGCGAATCACCGAACGTTACAGCCTCTTTCATACCTGCCGGCACTGGCCTCAGCAGCTTCTCTTCCTGAAAATTCATGATGGCTGGAGAAATACTTCCAGATGCCTGCTTCTCGATTCTTGATAGTTGTTTTCGCAGCTGTTTGAGCTGACTCTGAAGTGCTGCTCTTGTCCTGGCAATTCGCTCCCGATCAGCCCTGGATTCGGCTAGCTCTTCCCGTTGCAAAGCAATCACATGGCGAGCCTCGCTCAACCGGCTCTCCGCTTCTCGAGCCCGCCCTTCGAGCTGCGCGCGCATCACCTGCGTCTCAGCCAACTCCTGGTTCCGCACCTCGACTTCTGCACGCAATTCTGCCATTGCCTGCTGCGCATCTTTCAACGATACGTTGAGCACATCGACCGTGAGCTGAAGATCCGACATCCCTGGATCACCAAGAACACCAAGAGAACGACAGGCTACGAGATTGAGCAGAATCAGCCCAATGCCTAAGTTTCTCCATACCTGGTTCCATCGGAACGCCTTGCATTGGCAGCACAATGGACGACCGTTCAAGCTCATACCTGAGTTACCACTTGTTATAGGGAACCCCGTTGGTCCCAACAAGATCCGACCCTGAATACACATCAAAAATACCACCCTCGGTCGGATCACTCATCTCCTGCCAAGAACTCGAAGAATTCGTGAACGGATCTTTGGGAAGAGCCCGCAAATACCCCGTCGCCACCAAGCCCTCCAACGATGGCGGATACTTCCCCTGGTCCGCACGGTGATGGTCCAACAGGTCACGCATCGTGAATAGATCCTGTCGCAAGACTGTTTCTCTCGCCTTGACCAACGAGGACTGGTAGGACGGAGCCGCGATAGTAGCGAGAATGCCGATGATGGACACGACAATCATGAGTTCGACCAGCGTGAATCCTTTTGCATTCCATCTGCCTGCTCTACCAATCCTGATATTTGGATCCATCAATTGCGACCGCCTCACTTTGCGTCATGACATCATAGACGTCTTCACCACACCAGCTGATTGGCTTGGGCTGATCCTTGTAACACCGTAATAGCCAATCCGCCTTCCCGGTCAGTGGATCAATCGGCATGCTCCGTAGGTAGCGTCTCATCGTCGTACCCCGAACGGTGGCCTCTTCCCCAGTCAGTTTGACTCCCAACAACGTCTCAACGGTCTTGGGATAACCGTACGGGCCTGACACTTCCTTACATACCAACCTATTTTTCACACAGGCAGGTCCCAGTAACACGTCCCCGTCACGGTTCCATTCCAATTTAAATGAGTCAATGGCGCTTCGAATTGTTCGAAGCTGTTGACGTAATTCAATTTCCTGTGTCCGTTTCGTCGAGACCTTACTCAGTGGCATCGCCACTGACGCCAGAATGGCAAGAATCGTCATGGCAACGAGGATCTCAACCAGGGTGAACCCATCCCCCTTCACCGGACTCGCACCACACCCGTCCCCACGATTCCTGGTGATGCCTGCACGGGACTACTGGAATCCAAGAGTTCCACACGAACCGGAGAGACTCCTGGCGCCTTTGCGAGGAAGGTGACCCCCACGGCCCGTGGCGCTCGTCCAGCAGGACGGGCCAAACGGAACATAATCGTACCTGCTTCACTTTCCCCACCCGCTCCGAGAGAGTCACTGCTTCTGGTCAACTCTGCATCGTCCAATCGCTTAAATTCCAGAATAGTGGCGTCATATTCCAACCTATACACGCTTTCGTCAGGCGGACGGACTTGCCCGTCAATGAGGGAAAGTATGACCTCCTTGCCAAATTGCACGATCGAGTGCCCCGGCTTGATAGCCAACTGAGGACCGGGGGTCGCTAACTGGGCAAGCGATCGCCCCGCGTCCACCTCTCCACTCCCTTTACCCATTACCTCAGCCCGAAGAATACTTTTTCCAGCATCACCTCCCGCCAACGTCGACGTCTTTGGAAACATGCTAGAAAAAACCGGGCGGGTCGCATAATTAAATTCCGTACCAGACCAAAATGCCTGATTGTGTGACCCAACAGGAAACGTCGGTTGCGCGATGTGGGGAGTAATGGTGAGAATCACTTCGGTTGTGACACGTTTTGTTTCAAATGAGCTCAACATATTTCCAATCAGCGGCAAATCTCCGATCCATGGAATCGTGACCCTTGTTCGTTTGTCCTCTTCTTGCAGGAGCCCACCGAGAACAATCGTCTCCCCATCACGCATACTCAGCGTCGTTTCTGCTGAACGGTTACCAAACTTAAATTGCTGAATACGGGGAGCATCTTGGAGGATCTCCTTCTCTCCAACTCGAATAACCTCGACTTTCATCTTGAGCGACAGTTCGTTTCCAAGTCGGATCGAAGGTTCAACAGTCAGTTTTACGCCCGTATCTCGAAACTCTATTGATGTGACGGTCGATGTCGTCGGAACAGCTCCGGTCGTGGCTTGTCCAGGCAGTACATTGGTGGTTGAAAGAAGAATTGGTTGCTTATCCCCGATGTTGATCTCGGCTTTTTTATTATTCAGGACGCGGACCTTCGGTGACGCGAGTGTCTTGGCATCGGATTGTTGTTTAAAGAAATCCAGCAACACCGTGGTCGGTAGTTTAAAAAGATAGTTACTGGGACCGAGGTCAGCCAGTTGCCGATACGTCATCTGCACGGCTTCAGCCGCCAATGGTCCTGCAAACCCAGCAGCCACCAACCCGGCCCCGGCTTGCTTGGGGTAACTTAAGCCGTACTTCTGATCTTTTGTCCGATTAACCTCTAGCACCTCCAACTCAAAGAGCACCTCTGGTTCGGATCGGTCGTTGGCCAGAATAATCTTCTCGGCAAGTTCCAATTTCTCTGGCTGATCACGCATGACGATGGCATTCAGCTGTTCGTTCGCATGCATCCGCTTTGAATCCAACATGCTCTTGAGCAACAGCACCATATCCTTCGCCTTGGCCGTGGACAAATAGAATGTTCTGATCATCAGATCCTGATACTGTTCTTGTTTCTGCCTGGTATCTGGACTGACGACTAAGACCGTCGGTGAAACCTGTCTTGAGAATAGACTGTTACTATTAAGAATCAGCTGTAAGGCGTCTTCAAACGGTGTCTCCTGAATAGAGATGGATATCGGGTCGTTCCGAACATCCTTATCGAAAACCAGGGTGAACCCACCCGTCCTCGCCACCCCCTCCAGAACTTCCCTGATACCGGCGTTTTTGAACTTCAGTGTGACGGGCTGTCTCGAACGCTCAACCCTCGCACGGGCTTGTTGCTCTTCGGTGAGACGACTGATGCGCTCTAACGGCTCCGAGTATGTGGGGTCGAGCTCTGCTGCGCGTGAAAGTCTACTTAATGCCTCCTCAGTTCGTCCAAGTTGTGCCAATCGTTCAGCTTCACGATACTGAGACCGAGACTCTTTCACGCGAGTCGCGTCCTGAAATCCAGCCTGATATTCGGCTCGCGATGGTTCGATCGCAAGGGCACGCTCGAATTCTTCCAGCGCGAGAGCAACCTGTTTCTCCTTGAGAAGTATACGCCCGCGCTCCGCGTGCCCCGCTGCAGCACGCTCGCGAGCCAACGCGTACTTACCTTGAAGCGCAACATTAAATGGCTCATCCTTTAATGCTTGCTTGTAGGCAAGACTCGCTTCCTCCCATCGCTCTGAAGCCAAGTGTTGATCTCCGCGCTTGATGTCCGGCGAAACAAAGAGCGAACAACCCGTGATCCACAAGACGCCAACGCCCAGCACATTGCCTACGAGGTGACGATAGCGACACGCTTTCCGATGAGAAGTCACAACGCCTCTCTCATACGGGATGACATGGGGTAGAAACGAAGGGTGCCCTCACCCCTCCATCATTTTCTTATACTACGAATCAAAACGGGCTCAAAGGAAAAGGCCAGAAGTTGAAGGCGAGAAGACTAGCTGAACTGTTCCCTCGCATTCGATGCGAGCAGGAAGTTCCGTGGATGCGTACAGAATTACCTTAGCGCAGACCAGTCAGGTTAGCACTTACAATCGCCAATATTTTAGGGAAGGAGGGATCTGAACCGGATCAAGGATGCTCTTGACATCAATCAGAACACCCTGGTTCTTGATCCGAAGCGACCTCAACAAGTCTTGGAGGCTCATATCAGAAAACCGCTTATGCGCGACAGCAACGATCAGTCCATCAAGATCCTTCAGCTGGTCCCACCCAACCAAATGAATGCCATACTCTGCCAGCGCTTCTTCTGCTTCAGCGATGGGATCATGGACCAGGACCTGCACGCCATATTCATGAAGTTCACGGATGATATCAGGCACCTTGCTGTTACGAAGATCCGGCACATTTTCCTTGAATGTCAAACCAAGTACTCCGACTCGCAATTCATTAGCCGGGCGCGATAACTGACTGAGCAGTTTCATAGTCTGCTCGGCCACGAACTTGCCCATCCCGTTGTTGATACGACGGCCGGCAAGAATCACTTCCGGATGATAGCCCACTGATTCTGCTTTTGAGGTCAAATAATATGGATCCACACCGATACAATGCCCACCAACGAGGCCGGGGGAAAACTTGAGAAAGTTCCACTTCGTTCCTGCAGCCTCGAGAACTGATCTGGTGTCGATCCCCAGCCGGTGAAAGATCAACGACAACTCATTCATCAGTGCAATATTCAAATCTCGCTGCGTATTTTCAATGACCTTGGCGGCTTCAGCAACTTTGATGCCTGATGCCCGATGAATGCCTGCTGTGACAACCAGCGCGTAGGTGTCCGCTACAATGTCCAGAGAATCTTGATCCTGTGCTGATACAACCTTGATAATCTTGGCAAGCGTATGTTCTTTATCTCCTGGGTTGATTCGCTCCGGCGAATACCCCAATTTAAAATCAACCCCAGCCTTCATACCCGAGGCCTTTTCCAAAATAGGCAAACAGATTTCCTCTGTTGCCCCAGGATAGACCGTTGACTCGTAGACCACGATGGCACCCGAAGACAAGTTTCGCCCAATCAGCTCCGAGGCCTTCTGCAACGCTGTCAGATCCGGCTGCAACGCATCGTTGATCGGTGTGGGTACAGCGACAATAATGAAGTTCGCGGATTTCAGATCAGCTGGCTCCGAAGTATACCGGACCTGAGCGAGACCAAGATCCTCTTTTGACACTTCGCCGGTCCGATCAATTCCCTTCTGCAATTCCTCAATTTTCTTCTTGTTAACATCAAATCCAACAACCGGGCCAATTTTCCCGAATGCCACAGCGATCGGAAGACCGACATAGCCCAATCCGACCACTGCAATAGAGCGCGCTTGCCGTTTATTCATATCCTTCTCATATCCTCCCAGGCGTCAATCATGATGGGAACGGTGATAACAATGGCAGAAGATGCGTGGGTCGTCAAGAATTGTATCGCCTTTTATAAGAAGTCTTCCTCTTGCAATCGCTGTCCCTCTTCTTTCTTACATACCATAAAATTCCACATTGCCCCCTAATAACAGAGAACGATGCCTTAGATATATCAATGCGATCAGAAGACGACGACTGTCCGCATGGATTTATTCATAAACATTAACAATCAGTTACAGCTTACACATGAACCATGTTATTACCTGTACAATCGTTGAGACCGCGCTTTTTTGCTCCTCAGTATCGCTACATATATCTCCTGACCACAACACGAACGACTCTTTTTATTCAAACACTTGAAAATCCTCCGAATACGCATGGCAACCCAACTGAACCGATTTGCCCATTAAGCACGGCACCCGATTTGCTCCAGATCCAGCCTCATCGTGAATCGTTCGCTTCACGATTGACTCGCAAGGAGGATCCAAGCAATGCGCCAGACTATTCGGCAATTGTTGATGTTCCCTATTGGATTCTGCATGGTTTCCACTCTATTCGAACCAACGAATGTACCAATCCCCAGTGCTTTCGCAGCAGCCGGTGATCCCCCTATCACCACGACGTCACCGACACCCAACTCGAGATTGCTGTCTAGAATGCCGGCATTGAAACGGCTTGCCACACCACCCAATCCAATACCTGCTATCGCACTGAACTCTCTTGGCTTCTCGTTTACTAGTCAGCAGGGTAGTTCACCCCCTTCTCCGCAAGTCTTGACCGTCAGCAACCGAGGTAGGGGAACATTGAACTGGAATGCTACAACGAATACATCATGGTTAACCCTAAGCCCTGCCTCAGGCACCGGTAATGGCACAGTGACCATCAGCCTTGCCAGTGGTTCCCTTGAGGTCGGCACTCACACAGGACTAGTCACCGTCAACGCACCTGGCGCGCAGCCTGTTTCTGTGCCGATTACCGTCACCGTGACGCCTGCGCCTGTTCCTCCAGCCATTGGTGTGAACTTCACCAGTCTGTCATTTACCGCGCAACAGGGTGGAAGCAACCCAGCTGCCCAACCGTTGAGTATTCGCAACACCGGCGGTGGCACACTCAGTTGGACTGCACGTGACAATGTTGCCTGGCTCACTCTCTCGCCCGCAGCCGGCACCGGTAACGGCACGGTGACCATTACCCCCGTCCTCGGATCCCTTGGCGTCGGGACTCATACCGGCAGCATCACGCTTAGCGCACCTGGCGCGCAGCCGGTTTCTGTACCGATAACCTTCGTCGTAACGCCTGCACCAATCTCCATCACGCTAAGCCCGTCATCACTGACCTATACAGGTATATCAGGGGGATCCAATCCGGCCAGCCAATCCGTGACGGTCACCGCAAATGGCAACTGGACTGCCGGCGTCACCGCTCCTTGGCTCAAATTGAGCACAACCTCTGGTTCCGGCAACGGCACGATCATCGCGAGCGTCGATCTCGGAAGTGTGTCGGCTAGGACCAATACTGCCAGCCTCTCCGTGACTGCCGGAAACACGACGAGAACTCTCGGTGTGACCCTGACGCTCTCAGATGGTTCCTTAACCCTCTCATCAAATGGCCTCGCCTTTACGGCAACACAAGGTTTGGCAAACCCACCGAGCAAGACCATCACCGTACAATCCACTGGATCTTGGACGGCAACGAAGGCAGCCCCTTGGCTTGTGCTCAGTCAAACCTCCGGGTCTGCCAATGGAACCATTACCGCCAATGTGGACACCTCAAAGGCAACACAAGGAGAGAACCAGGCTACAATTACAGTGGCCAGTGGAAGCATCATCAAGACCGTCACGATCACGCTGACGCTCAACGCGCCATCGAGTTCATCCGCAACATTGACATGGAAAGCTAATAGCGAAACAGATCTGGCGGGATACAAGGTCTATCGATCAACAGTCTCGGGGAAATATGATCAGGGAAATGTCATTGCGATGCTCCGTGGCAATGTGACAAGCTACCAAGCAACAGGTCTTCAATCCAGAACAACGTATTTCTTTGTTGTGACGGCCTTTGACATCGCAGGAAATGAAAGTGGATATTCAAATGAGGTGAGCAAGAGCGTCTACTAATCCTGAGAGAGCATTGCATAGGGCGGTCTTCTTCAAGACCGCCCTATCATTCATATGAACGCAGACCTAACTTCTGCTCAGACCTACGGAGGAACCGGGCCCTCCCTCAGCCGCACACACCTTATCGTTCTGCTTCCGTCAAATGCTCCTCGCCCTCTAGCTCATCCACCTCTGCGTCGGGTCTTCCCTTCGTCGTTGACGGATGGAGTCCATACTTCCTGAGCATTTTATAGAAGTCGGCCCTATAT
This sequence comes from Nitrospira sp. UW-LDO-01, assembly GCA_002254365.1. Lineage (GTDB taxonomy): Bacteria > Nitrospirota > Nitrospiria > Nitrospirales > Nitrospiraceae > Nitrospira_D. The sequence goes on along the minus strand of NIUT01000146.1, from coordinate 59,175 downwards.
CGCCCGGCAAACTGAGCAGCACGTGAGATGTTGCCACCGGTCAAATGAAGCACATTCTTCAGGTAGGTGCGTTCAAATTCCTCCTTCGCCTCCGTGAGGGGTTTGAGTGGGGACTCAGCCGATGCACTGACTGCCGGAAACAAATCCGGCGTCAACATTTCTTGCTGCGACATCACCACCGCCTTTTCAACAGCATTTTCCAACTCACGCACATTACCCGGCCATGGATTGATTATCAGACGATGAAGCGCAGCAGGTGTAAACCCTTTGATATCCTTATTGGATCGCTTCATGCTCTGCTTCAAGAAATACTGAGCGAGCAACGGGATATCATCTCGCCGCTCACGCAACGGGGGAATGAATAGAGGAACCACCGAAATCCGATAGTAGAGGTCGTTGCGGAATGTCCCGTTCTTCACTGCCTCACCAAGATCTTTGTTCGTCGCTGCAAGAATGCGCACATCGACCTTGACCGACGTCTCCGATCCAACCTCTCTGATCTCCCGTTCCTGAACGGCACGCAACAACTTCACCTGCATTGAAAGCGGCATTTCTCCGATTTCATCCAGAAAAAGCGTCCCACCATGGGCCATTTGAAAGAGTCCTCGCTTTGCGCCATGGGCGCTCGTAAACGCACCCTTCACATGCCCAAACAACTCACTCTCGAACAGTGTTTCAGGAATGGCAGCACAGTTAAGAGCTACAAACGCTCCTTTACTGCGTCGGCTGTTCGCATGAATGACGCGAGCCATGACTTCCTTACCGGTGCCGGTCTCTCCAAAGAGCAAAATGGTCGCATCTGATTCAGCAACCTGACCAATTTGCTGAAAAAGCTGTTGCATCGCCGAACTTCTCGCCACAACATTTTCCAGCCCGTATAGCTCCTTGACTAACGATTTGAGTCGATCAATCTCACGACTCATCCGCCGTTGAGCGAGCGCTTTATCGATCGTCTCCTTGAGTTCTTTATCATCGAACGGTTTTGTCAGATACCCGAACGCCCCACGCTGCATCGCCTCGACAGCGTTGGGAATGCTGCCATGAGCCGTTAAAATGATGACCGGAAGCCCTGGCTGGTTTTGCACCAACGCTTCGGTCACATCCAACCCATTTTCATTTCGGAGACGGAGATCCGTTATCGCCAAGTCAAACGTCGTTTGCTTCGCTGCCTCACCAGCCTCCTGTCCCGTTGTGCAGGAGGTGACGGAAAACCCCATTGCGGACAACCGCATTTTCAGCAAATGCAACAACCCCTCGTCATCATCAATGACAAGAATCTTCTCTCGTTCCAAGTCTTTCGACTCCATGATCACCTTATCTTTCTATCTTTCAGTTAGGGTGTCGTTTCTTGGCTCGGGATAGGAACCGTCGTCAACGGGGGACGGATCGGACGAACCTTTTCGCGCATCTCTTGATCAATTCGCTTCAATGCCTCAAGTTGAGAAGAGAGCTCTTCGATCTTCTTCTCTCGTTCAGCTAGTTGTTTTTGCATCGTGACTGGATCTGCCGATCCCTTTGTCGAATCTTTCTTAGAAAGGAGGGTCTCGATTCTTCGATCTCGCTCTGCCAGTTCCCGCCGTAACGCCTCCATTGCCTCCGACTCATCATTCTTCGAGGCAAGGAATTGTTGTATCAACGACTGCTCACTAAGCAAGTTCTGGACCAAACGATCCGTCACCATCGCTAGTGATGTGTGTGCCTCTGCAATCGCGGGAGCAGTTAATACGGATTGAGACCATCCCTTCTCCCCAGGAACAACGGATTTCTGGATGACTTGCAGCCAGGCTTTACTCGTCTCCGTAACCGGTCCCGTTGGAGCGACAGCGATAACTTTTTCAAAATATTTCGCTGCAACTTCGCGACTTTGATAGAGGCTAAGGAGTCCAAGCGTAAAATACACTTCCCTACACGAGTGTGATTGAGCGCATCGCGAGACTAATTCCTTCTGTTTCTTTGCAAGCGCTTGAAAACTAGCCTCTTCTAGTGGACTCGTTGCGAAATAAGGATGAGAGGCAGGGACGGACGTCGTCCACGCTGCACATCCAGCGAGCAAGAAAGACAGAATACCGCAACTGATTGGCATAAGAGATGTCTTCGTTTTCACGATTTCCCTTTCGCTTCCGACTTCGTCAACCGTAGGATAAACCGTACAGTTGCCCCCTTCCCCCTCTCACTCTCAATCCAGATTCTTCCTCCATGCGCTTCGACAACATTCTTGACCAATGCCAACCCTAACCCACTTCCCGCCGTCTGCTTGACCTTGGTACGGCCCTGGTAAAAGCGTTCAAAGATATGTGGCAGGTCCTCTGGTGCAATACCAGGCCCCGTATCTGAGACGGCGACCTCCAACACACCGGCCTGCAGATCTGGCTTCAGATATACCTTCACCACGCCCCCTTCGGGACTGAACTTCAGCGCATTGGACAAAAGATTGTCGAAAACCTGTTCCAACCGAGATGCATCCGCTTTGACCCAAGCCTGCTGTCCTGCATGCTCCAAAACCAATTGGACATGCTTGGAGTCGGCAAGAAGACGAATCTTATTGATGGAGATGTCGACAATCCGCTGGAGATCGACCGGGACAAACCGATACTCCATCATCCCGGCTTCCATTTTCGATAAATCTAGAATCGTGGCGATGAGATGCATCAGGCGTTTACTGCTGTCAGCCATGATCCGAAGCGTCATACGTTGCTCCGGCATTAGAGGCCCCGGAATCTCATCAAGCAAGAGATTCGTCCCCTCCTGAATTGAGGCCATAGGTGTTCGCAATTCATGGGACACATGCGCGAGAAAATCCGTTTTCATCTCGTCGATTTCTTGGAGCTTTCGCCCCATCCAGTTCACAGAATCCACTAACTCACGGAGCTCGGCCGGAGCCTTGATGTTGAGTGATGCCCCAAAATTCCCCTGTCCGATGTGTTTGATATGTCCCTGCAGTTCGCGGAGAGGGCGCAGAATCGTATAGCTTGCCACCCCGGCCAGCCCCAATCCGAACATCAACGCCACAAGAACAAGCTGCTCCGTCACCGCCTCGGCTTGGGCGGCACTTGCACGCGATTCAGTCACGCCGACGCTGACTCGCGCCTCATGAAGATCGATATAATTCTGCAACGTGAACGACATGCGGTCCGTGAGGCTGTCACGCTTACTTTCATAGTCTGGGATCGCAGGATGGATCGATCGCGTTGCCACCTGAAAGGCACTGCCAAACAATCGCTCGCGCTCTTTCAATAACTCACCGGTCTCTTGCAAAAGTGTCAGTCCTCGTGTGGAACTTTCCTGCCCTCGCAACACATGAAGCACCCGCTGAAACTCTTCAACTTCTTCCGTCACGTTGGTACGGAATGTGGGATCTTTCGTGGCAAGAAACTTCTTCTCATTATTCTGTTGGGCATACAGTGACCCTAACAGCCTCTTAGCAGATTCAACGGCGGGGTAGTGATACGACGCCATTTGGGTACTCATGGCCGTCAGCTGTCGAAGTTGAAAGAGTGCGTAGAGATTCACTCCCCCCATCACTGCAATAATGACCAGGGAGGTCAAAACCAGCCTTGAAAATATTGAAAGTCGCATCAGTCCGTGCCTCGTTCGGACTCGATTATAGGTGGGCAGAACTTAAGTGTAGGTTATTCCATACACTATTTCAGCTTCCAACCACAAGGGCATACCCGTGCCTGGAGATAAAAATGCCTCGGACCAACCTGACACTCCAGAAAAGAATCTGCCCAGACAGTTACTGTCTAGTGCCAAATTGGTGAGAAAAGAGCCGTTGTCTCCTGGATGACCCGTGAAGTGCGGCAAAAAGATGGCCACGGAACAGCAAGATGGCCATGGCTACAGGGGGAGTGAGGAGGAGAAGTACGATCTCCTGCCCCTCCGAATCGAGACCAATGTAAGACAACCATCCTCCGATTGCCGTCAGTGGCAGCATCAGAATTTGAAGGAAGTCCAACCCTGCTCCTCGACCGGCACGGCCGGACAGCGAAAAGAATTCTTGCAGCCCGCTCGGAGAAAGCACCACCGGCAAGATAAGTAGGACGAATGGGAGAAACCATTCGATCCAATGTTCCACCACAAATTCGTAGGATGTCTTGAATACATCAAGGGTTGAGTCGTGTCGTACCTGATAAATCACTTCCGGCGTTGGGTTCAACAAGATGAAGACCAAAAGCAAGAATGCGGAGAGAAGAAATTGACCGTACGCAGGATTAGCTTGTAAACCCATATCAAGCAACAGCGTCGGTAGCCATAATACAAAACCAACACCAATCACATCCCAAAAATAATGCCCAAAGCTTTCCGTCACATCCTTGAACCCAAGGGTTCGTGACGCGCTCAGCGACTGCTCGATCAACCGGAGCGTGGCTCCCACCAGGAGGGCGTTCACGATCCCGAGTAAAAAACCGCCGGCCATACCCAACGGAGCAGCAATCCGTGCAATACCCAAAAAGAGCAGCCCGAAGAGGACAAGCGCGACCATTGCGATCCAACTTTTGGTCAGCGAACGCCAGGTCACACGCAGCACATGTCGATAGAGTTGAACCGTAGCCGAAGTGAGATTGCTCATGCTGATGCGTACCCTAGTCGGGATCGGGCGAGAGGTCAAGCACTAGTCACGCCGTCGCAATAAGAACGGAGCTTCCAGGTTGACTTATCCGGCCAAATGATTATCACTGGTCGTATCAGCAGGATGAATATCACCATTTAGAGGTGGATCACCATGGACATGAATCGTATGACGGTCAAGTTGCAGGAGGCTCTGCAGTCCGCTTCGGGACACGCCCAGCGGAGGAGTCATCAAGGCATTGATGTGGAACATGTCCTCTTAGCACTCCTCGAACAGGAGGGAGGGACAACTCCGGCCCTCCTTGAAGGTGCCGGTCTCGCACTTCCTGCCGTGAGACAAGCCGCTGAACAGGCGCTGACAAAGCTACCTCAAGTACAAGGTTCGGGGGCAGCCCCCGGTCAAGTTCATATTGCGAATCGACTCACTCAGGTGCTGAACCATGCTGAAGACGAGCAGAAGTCGCTGAAAGATGACTTTTTGAGCGTCGAGCATGTCCTCCTCGCCATGGTTCAGGAGGGAGGGGTCTTCAAGAAGCTAGGCCTGACTCGTGACCGGCTCTTAGCGGGATTGCAACAGGTACGAGGGAATCAACGGGTCACCAGTCACGATCCTGAAAGCACCTACCAGTCGTTGGTGAAATACGGTCGAGATCTGACTCAATTGGCCGGACAGGGCAAAGTCGATCCCGTCATTGGACGGGACGATGAAATTAGGCGTGTCATTCAAATCTTGTCTCGTCGGACAAAGAATAACCCGGTCCTGATCGGTGAACCGGGGGTCGGGAAAACCGCAATCGTGGAAGGACTAGCTATTCGCATCGTGAAAGGCGACGTGCCGGAAAGCCTCAAGCATAAGAAACTCTTCGCACTGGATATGGGGTCACTCGTTGCCGGTGCCAAATTTCGGGGTGAGTTTGAGGAGCGCTTGAAAGCCGTCTTGAAAGAAATCCAATCCTCCCAAGGTCAGATTCTCCTCTTCATCGATGAATTGCACACGGTCGTCGGAGCAGGAGCAGCAGAAGGGGCGATGGATGCCGCCAATCTCCTGAAACCGATGCTGGCGCGGGGCGAGTTGCACCTGATCGGTGCCACGACACTGGACGAATACCGAAAGCATATCGAAAAAGATGCCGCCTTGGAACGCCGCTTCCAAACGGTGTTAGTTGACCAGCCATCGGTGGAAAACACTATTTCCATCCTACGTGGCCTCAAGGAACGCTATGAAGTCCACCATGGCGTGCGTATCAAAGACAGCGCGCTGGTGGCTGCAGCCAAACTGTCCCATCGTTATATTGCCGATCGGTTTCTCCCCGATAAAGCCATCGACTTAGTCGACGAAGCCGCGGCACGGCTCAGAACCGAGATCGACAGCCTGCCGGCCGAACTGGATGAAGTCTCTCGCAAAGTACTCCAGCTAGAAATTGAACGCGAGGCGCTGAAGAAGGAGAAGGACGCCGCGAGCGCCGCTCGACTGACTGCGCTCGAAACGGAGTTGAACGAAAAGCAGCGTGACATGCAGGTGCTGAAAACCAGATGGGAATCGGAAAAGACCTCTGTGTCTCGGCTTCGCAAGACCCGCGAAGCCATCGAGGAGCTGAAGCTCAAGATCGAACAGGCGGAGCGAGCGTATGACCTGAATCGCGTAGCTGAACTCCGCTACGGTGACCTGCCGCGGTTGGAACGAGAGCTCGAGCTAGAACAGCAACAGTTGGGGAAGAAACAGGATGAGACCCGGTTGCTCAAGGAAGAAGTCGATGAAGACGAGATTGCCGCGGTCGTCAGTCGTTGGACCGGTGTTCCGGTCTCGCGGTTACTCGAAGGCGAAACCGACAAGCTGTTGAAGCTCGAGGATCTCCTGCACGAACGGGTCGTCGGCCAAGAAGAAGGAGTCCGGGCCGTGGCAGACGCGGTGCTTCGTGCACGATCCGGCATCAAGGATCCCAATCGTCCGATTGGCTCGTTTCTGTTCCTGGGCCCAACCGGGGTCGGAAAAACTGAATTGGCCAGAGCGCTCGCCGCCATTCTCTTTGATGACGAAGGGAATTTGGTAAGAATCGACATGTCCGAGTATATGGAAAAGCACACCGTCGCCCGCCTGATCGGCGCGCCTCCCGGGTACATCGGCTATGAAGAAGGTGGTCAGCTGACCGAAGCAGTTCGGCGACGCCCATTTTCAGTGATCTTGTTCGATGAAATCGAGAAGGCGCATCACGATGTCTTCAATGTTTTACTACAAGTGCTCGATGACGGACGGCTGACCGATTCGCAAGGTCGTACGGTCGATTTCAAAAATACCGTCCTGATCATGACCTCCAACATCGGCAGTCCTCACATTCTTGAAGCTCAGCAACGCGGCGCGTCCTATGACCAAGTCAGAACCGTCGTGATGGGGGAACTCCGACAACATTTCCGCCCGGAGTTCTTGAACCGAGTCGATGAACTCGTCGTGTTCCATCCACTGGGAACCGAACACTTGATCAAGATCGTGGAGATTCAGCTGGAACGGCTCCGCAATAGACTCGCAGAACGTCGGATCACGTTGGCCATCTCCCCCGCCGCACTCCAACATCTGGGTGAACGCGGCTACGATCCGGTGTACGGAGCACGACCACTAAAGCGCCTCATTCAGCAGGAGCTGGAAACACCAATCGCCAAGTTGTTGGTCAAGGGAGAGCTACGGGATGGGAATACCGCTTCAGTCGAGATGAAAAATGGTGCCTTGCTTGTCACGGCAATCGTGGAGGGAGAGCAGACACCGGCCCCTAGTGTAGTGTTTCCTTAGTACTTTGACATTGGCCGTTCGCCCTGAGCTTGTCGAAGGGCAAGTGTTTTCAAGTGGTTCCGTTCATGGTTCGACAGGCTCACCACGAACGGAAGGTGAAGGAATTTATGAGACACCACACTAGCCGATAGAAACCACACCTCCCTGGGTGTCGTGTGTCAGACCGCTCTTGTGTTGTTTATCAATCCTCCACTCCGTCGCGGTGACTTGCAGGAGATGGCCTTTCATTGTATGGAACTCGGCCTGAGTCAGGGAGACAGTCTGAGGTTCCTTCACATCAAGCTGGAGAACCACTTTTCCGGAATCCACTTCCTTCATTGTCAGACGTTTGTCGGCCTTCGCTAACTCATAGGCGCGCCGCTCGTTAAACATCAGCGTGCTATCCACCACCTTGGCCAACATCCGGCCATTTGAGTCGAACTGTGCAAAATTGACCAGCAACGCCCCAGTTGAGGGATGGCGAGCCACTTGGATTTGCGGAACCCCCTCGATTTCGATCGTTCCGTTGAAATTTTTATATAGATTGGAGCCGATTTCGATATCCATGTTCCTCGATCATGTTATGAATTACACAGAGCATAAGTGCAGTCGCAATTAATTCAGTCGTAACTTGTATCCTCAAGACCTGCCATTTTGCAATCCTCGCCGTCTGGGGAATGAAGACTGCTCTGGATTCGGAGCACAGACTTGGTCGATCCCATATGGTCAGACTGGTGGTTTGTTGGATTTACCCCAAGCTGACTTGAGACCGAGGATGGAATACATGTCTGAGTGCGTATGCAGGCGCCATTCACCATTGACTCTGATTCAGAACCGGGACTGATCCGGGAGTCGTTTCTGAACCCCTGATGACTACCGCAACAATGTATCTGCGAAGATTTAGGCCGTTTTTTAGTCATTTACTCGCATGCAATACAGTAAAACCGATAACCTCATCACCCTCATAGCGGATGATCACATCTTCGTCGGTCATCTCGCTGTCGGTGGCATGACTAGGTTTTTTGTAGTTGACATACAATGTGTCGGCCTCAGCGTCGTACGTCAGTCAGACGGCGTGCTGCGGAGCTCGATTGACGGCTGGAATCAGTTTCAAATACTCCTGAATATCCGCCATGGCCATACCTGCCTCCTCTTTTCCAAAGATCGAATGCGGTGGGTCAGAAACGCCGTAATGATAAAGCCGTCGTTGTCTTGTTCACGATAGACCACCTCCTGGACGGCAGCGATCTTTGACTCCGGTAGGTTCAACTGGTGCAGGAGTTTCGAGCTTGAGCTTCCAATGCTCGTTGTAATTTTTCCCGCGAAGAACCAAATCGATCAAATAGAAGCGGGTTTCGGCTTCGTTATAGCTCATACCGCCAAGACAACATAGTGAGCCCCGCTATCGAAGCAGGAGAGAAGTCGCCGAAGCTTACCGGTTTATTTACGAGAAATCACGCCCCCCTAAAAGAGAACAAGTCCTGAGTATTGAGCGCAGATACCGGGAAGGGATAAGGATATGTTGATAAATATGAGACTTGTAGAATCACACGAAAACCTAGGCACACTTACGACTTCTTGATTCGATCGAGAATCAGCGCGATACAGCCGCCCAACAGGCCTCCACCCATCACGGTGGTCAGCAGCTCCACCAGCTTTAGCTCCCACACAGAGCCTTGAGCCTGCATCACTTCTCTGATGCCACCTTGCACCATGATGACGGACAACGCCATCGTGGCACCCACAATAAACCACCAGACAAACACGCGCATTGATGCCACGGAAGCCTCACACGTCGGGGTTACGGTCAAAGGAACGATACTGAATGGCCTCTGCGATATGCACGGTCTCGATCCGATCAGAGTCGGCCAGGTCTGCGATCGTCCGTGCGACACGAAGGATACGCCCATGCGCCCTCGCAGAAAGTCGAAGCCGTGCCATCGCTTGCTCAAGCAACTCTTGGGCCGACTGTTCGAGCCCACAATACCGTTTTACCAGCCGCGGCTTCAACTGCGCATTTGTATAAATCCCCTCGGATCGGTATCGCTGCCGCTGTCGATCACGCGCCGTGACGACACGCGATCGGATCGCCGCTGAACCTTCCGAGGGAGGAAGTTCCGCACGAAGCTCTCGAACCGGCACCGGCGGCACATCCAGATGGATATCCAGTCGATCCAGCAAGGGACCGGAGAGTTTCGCGCGATACCGGCGGATCTGGATACCGGAACAGATACAAGACCGCGTCCGGTCTCCGTAGTACCCACAGGGACAGGGATTCATTGCTGCGATCAGCATGAACTGCGCCGGATACTTGAGCGTCCCACTTGCCCGCGTCAGGATGACATACCCGTCCTCTAACGGTTGCCGCAACCCTTCGAGCGCCCCTCGCTTAAATTCAAGTGATTCATCCAAAAATAACACCCCGTTATGCGCCAGCGAGACTTCCCCAGGCTTAGGAATGGTCCCGCCCCCGACCAGGCCAGCGTCCGAGATACTGTGATGCGGAGCTCGAAACGGCCGAACAGCGAGCAACGGTCGTTCCGGAGTGAGCAATCCAGCCACACTGTGAACCCTAGTCGTTTCAATCGCCTCATCCAATTCCAACAACGGCAGGATGGAGGGCAAGCGGCGCGCCAACATGGTTTTGCCGGATCCAGGAGGACCGACCATCAACGCATTGTGTCCCCCTGCCGCCGCGACTTCGAGGGCTCGCTTGGCATGGTCCTGCCCGCGAACATCGGCATAGTCCTCATCGTCCGTCGAGCTGAGTGCCCCCCGAACATCCTGGTGTGAAGGGCTTGGAAGAAGAACCTGGCTTCCCTTCAAAAACTCTACCGCTTCGGGAAGAGTATGGACCGGATAGGCCTGCACGCCTTTGACCCATGCCGCTTCAGCTCCATTGTCTGCCGGGAGCAGTAAGTCGTAACCGGTTCGGCAGGCCAGCGCAAAGGAAAGGGCTCCGGCAATCGGCTTCACTCGGCCGTCCAGCGACAACTCCCCGACAAGGACGCGATGATCCAGCATCGACTGCGGGATCACCTCTTCCGCGACGAGAATGCCGACGGCAATCGCGAGGTCGAGCCCCGAGCCTTCTTTTTTGACCCCGGCGGGAGCGAGATTCACGGTGATGCGTTTGGCGGGGAAGTGAAACCCTGTGTTCTTCAGCGCAGCTCGAACACGGTCGCGGCTTTCCTTCACCGTGGCGTCCGGCAACCCCACGACGGAAAACTGAGGGAGCCCGCCGGAGATATCGACTTCGACATCCACCAGATGCGCGTCAAGACCGATCAACGCCGCACTTGTCACCCTAGCAAGCACGTCTCAGTGCCTTTCTCCAACCGAACCGAAACAAAATGTGTTCATTATAGGAAGTCTCTCTAAGGGTTTCAATAGATCACATCGATGCCCGCTCCTCGCTGGAACCTCTGCGCGCGACTCTGTATAATCTCCCCATGCGCCTCTGGTCATCCCCAGAGGGAGTGGTTCCTTCGGGTCGATCATCATTCCGCTGGCAACCTCACCCCATCTCGAGCCTTACGGTCACGCTATGGCTGATCTTGCTCCCGGTCGACGGTGCATGGGCCATCACCGTGAGCGAAATTTCTTCAACACTGGCACAACGAGCAAAAGCGGCATCGCCCTACATCGGGTCAGCCATGGCGGTACTAGCCACCCTTCAGCAGGCTGCGGTACTTCCGCCGGAGGGCACACGTGAAGCTGATCGCATCATCCAGGCCGTCATCCAGCTCCAATCCGTCTTTGCCAAGGGAACGGATCCCTCCATTCAGGAATTCGCCCGACGTGCGTTAACCAACAAGCGCGGGGAGGACGCCGCAACCAGCCTGGAGCACTTTCGAGCCGGTGGATGGACGGCTGACATGTTGGAAGCGCTCGCGGATGCCGACTCCAACGCCTCACCTGACGAGCGGAAGACACTGGCCACGGGACTCGGACAATTTAATCTGTCGGTGGATGATTTTCGGCGATTCATGCAACTCGTGAGAGACGGCCGATCAGCCCTCACGGCACAAGGATTGGCCTTTGAAGAGGTCTATACCCATCATCGGAGTACAATGCCTGGCGCGGCGCGCTAGCGCGCCGTTTCTGGTTTCGAGTTTCTAGTCTGTTGTGATGGCTTCGGGGAAGAACATGAAATCTCAAACCCGACACGTGCAACCCGAAACTCATATCACCAAGCGGCATCACGCGAACGACGTTATAAACATCTCGCACCCTAATCGAAGGAGAATCACATGGCAACGAGAGCGTACATTCTCATCAAGGTCAAAGCGGGGAAAACAAAGGACGTGGTCGGCGCACTGAAGCGCATACCGGGTGTTGAACAGGCTCACTCCTGTTTCGGCCGCCCGGATATTTTTGTCTTTATCAGCGTCCAGGACGAGCGCTCGCTCTCCGATGTGGTGATTACGAAAATCCATTCGATCGACGGGATCGAAGAGACGGACACCCATATCGTGGCGGAGTCGTAGCCCACGTCACGAGACGCGTGACGTGCAGGACGGAAAGAGCGCGCGTCTCATCGTTACGTGCGAAATTCGCTTCACGAACGACGATCAACGGTAACCGGTGCGCCACCGGTCTGTGCCGACTGGTAGCAGGCTTCGGCGATTTCCACGGCTCGGCATCCATCCTCTCCCGTGATCGGCATGGGTGTGCCGTCGCGCACCGCTTGGAGGAACGCTGAGAGGGTGTCGAGGACGGTCAGGGATGGAGGGATATCCATATCCCCGGTCTTTGCTTCAGCACCCGTTTCATAGTGGATCAGTCGGCGCATCCAATCGGCCTCCACCCGCCCCTGTGACCCGACCCAGCTGGCTCGTCCCGCACGTTCGCCCACAACTCGTGAAATTTCTATGCGACAGACCGTTCCCCCTGTGGTGATAAGGTAAATTGAAGCCGTTCGTTCCGGCGCCATCGGTGGAATATGATCCATCGTACAGTGCACGACTTGTGCCTCTTCTCCTGTCAGGAACCGAACCAGGTCAAGCATGTGTACACCGATTTCCAGTAAGGCTCCTCGCTTCCCATAGCCCGCAACATGGTCGGGGGCCGTGTTCCGAATCTCAATCTGAAAGACCGCGTCGAGTTCCTGAGAACGCCCGAGAGAGGATTGGAAACTCTTCACGTGCTGAATCGTCTTGTCGAACCGGAGGGTCTGTGCCGTCATCAGCGGGATCCCCGCCTCGCGAGCCAGAGCCACCATTGTCCTGGCATCGATTGCGGTTGTAGCCAGCGGCTTCTCAATCAACAGGGGTTTTCGGGCTTGCACCGCAAGGCGACAGATCTCAGGAGAGTACAGCGGGGGAGTCACCGCCACCACTACGTCGACCGACGGATCAGCGATGAGTGCAGCGGCCTCACCGTACACCGTGACGGACTCGGCACCAGGAAGCTGAAATCCTTGCTCAGGATGTCGTCGACACACGGCACGGAGAGACGCCAGCGGCAGATCATGAATAAGGTGCTGGGCATATCGGGCTCCGTGCCGGCCCACCCCGATCAGCCCCACTCCAATGCGGTCTCTGTTCATGATACGTCGCTCCTCCCGCACTGTAGAACCACGTCATCCGGCAGTCAATTGACATTCCCACAAACAGCTTCATATAGTACCGTCATGTCCAGCGCAACAGCGATCCGGTAACAGAAGCTCAACCATGCCTACGGCACCAGCGACTCCTTTCACATTAGAACAGATCGGCACGGGAACCGCCCGTTTCCCAAGCGGCGTTCCGATCCCCACCCATACCGACCAGATGGTGGACCCCTACTTCAAAAGTAAAATGCCGAAGGAGCACCAAGTCGATTGCCTGCTCTTCTGGCCGCAGCAAGCCGGAACCTATCCAGGGATTGTCCTCTTACATGATTGGTGGGGACTGACCGGCCAGATGAAGGATCTGGGAGCTCGCCTGGCCTGTGAAGGCTACATGGTGATTCTTCCGAATCTCTACGGTCGATTGGGAGGCATGGTGACGGCCAACGACGACGTGGCGGCCGCGTTGTTGGAACGACAGAATGATGACCATGTCATCACCGACATCAATTCCTGTTGTGAATACCTCAATACTCGCACCATGGCCAAGAAAAATATTCATGGAGTCGTCGGGTATGGAATGGGCGGATCCTATGCGCTGCGGTTCGCCTGCCACCGGAAACGGTTGCGCGCAGCCGTCTCGTACTATGGCAAGATGATCACGTCACACGAGGCGATGAAAGACCTCTTTCCCCCGGTGTTATACCATCAGGCGGGGAAGGACACCTGGGCCACACCGGATGTGGTTGAGCAACTACGGAGCGCCTCCGCAGCGTACGGCAAGCGGGTCGACATCCATTGTTACCCCAACGCCTCGCACGCATTCTGCAACGAGATGAAGCCAAGTGCCTATGATGCCGAGAGTACCTCCCTCGCATGGGAACGCACGGCGAACTTTCTGAAGTCGTGCTTCCAAGGAACATGAGTCAGCGCCGCTCTCTCTTTGACGATTCTCCACACACACTAGTCAATATGGTAAATGAGCTGAATCAGCATCAACCTGGTCGCGGACACCGGCAGGACAGAGTCAGCTTCCTCCTCATCCTGTTGGGTGTGCTCCTCCTCCCATCGTTGACCATGGCAGAGGGGCAGGACTCTCCGCGCTTGTTGACCGACGTAGTGACACAACGAGCCGACCAATTCGCATTACTCGAGTCAGACGAGGGGGCCCTGAGGTTGTTTACGGCCTCGGTTGGACCTGCCCTTGGACTGAAGGATGCAGCCGGAGTCTTGGGTGCCAGACTCCCCAGCAAAATGGTCAAGGAACTCGGGGTACCGGAGTTGTCACAGTCTGTCTCTGAATTGATGAGCGCACTGGGGACATGGCAGTTTGCCAATTCCCTTCGTCAAGAAACCGGCCTATCCACTCCCGTCCTTCCATTACCGACAGCACGACAAGACTGGTTACGGGCCAGAAACCAGACAGCAGCATTCTCCGACCTGCTCCGTCTGACCAAGGAAGAACTGGACTCTCGGACGGCCCAAGGAACATCACAGCCACGGAACATCGAATTGCGCTTGGCGGCAGAGCGTACGGCGTTTGAAGCGAGTCACCAGGCCATCACAGCCTGGTGGAACATCCATGGGTGGAAGGATCGGATCAGACAAACCAAAGGGCAGTCACGACTCTGCGGAACCTGGCAGTGGATCATTCATAATCACCAGCAGCATGGTGAACAGAAATCCACCATCGTCTTTCCCCCACCTGGAGCCACATCCGCCAATGCCGCAACGCCGGCAGAAAGCATCTTTCTCGGAGATGCCATTTACTTGCGCTGGGAGCAGAACGGGCACATTCAAGAAGACAGTCTGCTGTTTATCAAGGACGATCAGAAGATCGAAGGGTCATTTGTGAGCAATACCGGCGGATGGGGTCCCATCAGCGGTAAACGCCTCGCGCCCTGCAAACCATAATCAAGCGACCTCGCGCCACGCACGCCACGCGAGTACCGTCCATCCCGCGATAAAGAGGAGGCCTCCAATCGGCGTCACGGCTCCTAACCATCGAATCCCTAGTAGAGAGACTCCATAGAGACTTCCAGAGAACAGGATTGTCCCAGCGGCAAACAACCACCCAGCTTTGGCCATTCCGGTATCGCGCCAGATTTGCACAGCAAATCCACTCAGGACCAGACCAAAGGCATGATACATCTGATAGCGGGTCGCTTTTTCATACACATCCAGCAGATGTTGATCCAACATATCCTTCAGCATATGCGCACCAAAGGCACCGGCGACGACGCCCAACCCGGCACTGAGAGCGCCGATGACCACCAACCGACGAGCTGAGATGTCGATATCCATCCTCGAGTGCTCCTCAACTATTATACTCTCGTGACCAACCGGCGCGATCATACGCGATCCCAGGCGAATACGCCATCAACGTGGCGACGAGATGCCGTTTCTCCGTCTGATATAGTTGAGCTATGCAGCACCGATGGATCACCGGATGGCTTCTGTGGCTCTGCATGGGTTTCCCGATTGGAGTCGTGGTCGAAGCGGCCGACTCACAGCGAGGCGACCACCAGAAAGGTCTCACCGTAGACGATCTCACACGTGGGTTGCGGAGCGCCGCACAGAACATCGAAAAGGAAATCCCCAAAATCGGATCGGCGATCGGCAAGACCGCCAAATCCATGGCAGGGCATGGTTCGGAACAGAAACCATCTCGGAATCAGCCATCCGACAAGCGGTAGTACTCCGTCCATCCTCACACCGCCCACAAATCAGCCTTTGATTCTTCCTTCCAACTCCTGTATGGTTACTACCTATTTTTTTGAACTCACTCCGAAAAGAGGGGCATCATGTGGGACAAAAAAAGAGAGAGTGATTCCGACAACGGACATTTCACCGTGCTTGGAAAGGACGTCACCTTCAAGGGCGTCGTCCACTTTCACAGCACGGTTCAGCTTGACAGCTCCATCGAGGGCGAGATCCATGCAAAAGGGATGTTGGTGATCGGCGAAAATGCCACGATCCGAGGAACGATTGTCGCTGAAACCATCGTCACCAGAGGAAAGATCCATGGCAACGTGACTGCGACCAGCAAAATCCAACTGCTCAAACCCGCAGTTGTCCTTGGGGATATCTCTGCGCCGTCGTTCTCGATGGAAGAAGGCGCCTTTTTTAAAGGCTCGATCGACATGGGCTCACATCCGGTGGTCGATGAGTTCCAGCAGACCCCTTTGGTCCTGACCGAAGCGCCGCAAAGGCTGAGCCTCTCCCGCCCGATTTTGATCGAGAGCGAGCAAGAGAGCTCATAGTCCTCTCGCCCTGCATTCTGTCAGTGCAAGAGTTCCTTGGGAATATTCCCACCATTCACCGCCAACTTCTGCAACACCGCTTTGTGGAGCCACATGTTCATCTGGGCGGAGTCGCCCATCTTGTCTGCGGGGCATCCGAGTTCAGTCGCCAGTTCTTTGCGTGCCGTGAGACTGCTGTCCAAATTCAAGAGCTTCATCAAATCGACGATCGACGTCTTCCAATTCAGCTTCTGCGAATTCTGCGCAGCAAGCCCTTCAAGCTTTCCCACGACATCGACCGCCGATATCACAGCGGGCTTGGGAGCAGCCTGCGCCGCAGCGGGAGCTGACGGAGCACTTGCTACTGGAGCCGCAGCCGGCGGCGGGGGGGCTGCGTGGGCAGCGGAACCAAATCCGAGTTTCTCCATAATCGTGCCAAAGAGTCCCATCGTACATCCCTCCTGGTAGAAGAGTGAATGAGTCATATCTCTCTGTCGTGGAAATCGAATCTAACACTTAAGCAGAAATAAAATCACCCCACTTTTTTCATGACAGCCACCCTTTGCCCCACAACTGTCCAATAATCGTACAATCTATCTATTCTTTCGCTCCCAGCTATAGCTGGCACCATGCTCAACCAACGGGTGGGCTCTCTCCCGTTGTCATCCTCTCGCATGCCTCTTTCCGCATCTCCTATTGTTTCGGTAAGATATCATGCCTGCTCGTTGTCCAACCGGGAGACGTTCACATGTTTCGAACTCCATCATTCTGTTCATTGGTCCGCTTAAT
>NIUT01000146.1:6152-42242 GCA_002254365.1 Nitrospira sp. UW-LDO-01 | reverse complement strand
AGCAGAAATAAAATCACCCCACTTTTTTCATGACAGCCACCCTTTGCCCCACAACTGTCCAATAGTTGGACAGCTCTTCCTGCGCTTTTAGCCCCAGGTATAGTCTGCGCTATGTTCTAACGGCAGTTCGTGTCGCCCATGGATCGCCATTCCCTTGCTCCCCTCTTTCCGCAGCTCTTATCATTTCAGTAAGATACCGTGCGTGCTCGTTGTCCAACCGGGAGACGTTCACATGTTTCGAACTCCATCATTCTGTTCATTGGTCCGCTTAATGACAGCCGCCTTCTTGGCTGAACGCCGGCACTGTTCTGCTATCGATGCACTTGGAGCGATCCAAGAGTTGAGGCCACGAAGGGCGGCGCATTCGATTTCGCGCCGCGACTTTCTGCTCAGTGCCGGGACAACTAGTGTCGCGCTTGCCCTGGGGGCGATAGCAGGGCTTCCACGAGGTGCGGCCGCCGCCAAGCCATCGCCTTCCTCGCTCTCCGTAGGGATTGTCGGTGCGGGGCTCGCCGGACTGGCTTGTGCCGATGCGCTCAAGAGCGGAGGCGTTCAAGCCACCATCTACGAGGCGGCAAATCGAGCAGGTGGCCGTTGTTGGACGTTACGTGGTTATTTTCCAGGCCAAGTAGTCGAACGCGGCGGCGAACTCATCGACACGCTGCATAAGACGATGCTGAGCTACGCCAAGCGATTTCGTCTGAGCCTGGAAGATATGAACAAGGAGCCGGGAGAGGTCTTCTACCACTTCTATGGACAACGGTATTCAGAAGCAGCAGTCGTAGCGGAGTTTCGAGATTTCATCTCGGTAATGCGGATTGACCTGAACCACTTATCACGAAAAGTCACGGCTACATCCCACACCAAGGACGATGTGGCTTTGGACCGGATCAGCCTATCGGCCTACCTGGAAGGAGAAAATGGAGCCGGTGTCTCGGCAGGGCCGCTCGCCAAGGCCGCAATTGTTGCCGCCTATGAGGCTGAGTATGGGCTCACAGCAGACGAACAAAGCTGTCTTACGTTTCTCCTCTTCATTCATGCTGACCAGCGCTCGCACTTCACTCCCTTCGGCGTGTTCAGTGACGAACGGTATCATCTAGTCGACGGCAATGATCGAATCACCGAAGGACTGACACGCGAACTTTCAGGACAGATTGTGTATGGCTCAAGACTCATGCGAGTCCGCCAGTTGAGCGATGAACGAATCGAACTCACGGTTCAGCAAGATTCCCGTACCGTGACCTTCTCGCATGATGTCGCCGTGCTGGCCATCCCCTTTACGACGCTCCGCCAGGTGAACTTGGATGCTGGGCTTGGTCTCCCTCCCGCACAACGTGCTGCGATTCAGGGACTAGGGTATGGAACGAATGCCAAAATGATGATCGGTTTTTCACGCCGACCCTGGCATACCTTGGGGAGTAACGGAACGGCTTATACGGATCTCCTCAACGTCCAAACGACATGGGAAACCAATCCGACTTTGGGATCAGACAACCGCGGAATTCTCACCGACTATTCAAGCGGGCCCCGTGGGGCTGGACTGGACCCAGGTGCAGTCCAAACAAACGCCGCGCAGTTCTTACAGGATTTGAATCGAGTCTACCCCGGCACACTTGGAGCTGCGTCCAAGGATAGACACGGACAGTACCGCGCACATCTCGAACATTGGCCGTCAACCCCCCTGATGAAAGGCAGCTATACCTGTTACCGTCCAGGCCAATTCACGACGATGGCAGGGTTGGAAGGCCTCCCGGCAGGCAATCTCTTGTTCGCCGGCGAACACACCAACTCGTTCTATGAATGGCAGGGCTTCATGGAGGGAGCGGCCCTATCCGGCATCGCAGCAGCCCAATCAATTCTCACAACGGCTAAGCCTCGGTAACGCTCCTACGGTAAGTCCAGTGCCTTTTCGATCTCATACCAGACGCTCGCATCATCCAAAGAAAGAGAGCTTCCGTATTCTGCCGCTTGGCGACTCCGCGCTCACAATTGAGTTCGGGAACGTGATCAATTCGGAAATCAACTCCCGAGTCGTGGCATTCGCGAAGACGGTCTTCAACCAACATTGGCAAGGTATCCACGACATCGTCCCCACCTATCGATCGGTCACCGTTCACTTTGATCCGCTCCAATGGGATTCAGCCACGTTGGCCAAGAGACTCAAGACCTTACCGCGACGAGAACCAGGCCAGGCTGACCCACAAGGCATTCTCCACGAAATTCCAGTCTTGTACGGCGGCGAATGGGGGCCGGACTTGGAAGCGGTGGCAACCTTTGCCGGTCTACAACCGGATGAGGCCAGCGCATTGCACGCGTCCATTCAGTACCGCGTGTATATGCTCGGATTCAGTCCCGGGTTTCCCTATCTTGGGCTCATCCCTGAGCGGTTGGCCATGCCTCGCCGTTCAACCCCGAGGACGACAGTCCCGGCTGGATCAGTCGGCATTGCTGATCACCAGACGGGAATTTACCCCATCGCCACACCTGGCGGCTGGCAACTGATTGGTCGAACACCGATCGCCATGTACCGCAAGGGCAGAGCCGATCCCTTCCTACTGAAGCCAGGGGACATCGTTCAATTCAATCCAATCGACCGTCATGAGTTCGACCGTCTCAGCCATAAGAGCGCACATGGCAACGATTGATTTAAACAGTGACATGGGCGAGTACGAGGATGAAACGTATTACGCTCTTGAAGCTCAGCTCATGCCGCTGATCACCTCGGTGAATATTGCCTGTGGCGTACATGCCGGCAATCCCTCACTCATGCTCCGCACCGCGAAGCTTGCCGCACGGTCCGGAACGGCGATCGGCGCCCATCCAGGATTTCCCGATGCACAAGACTTCGGGCGCCGGGATCGCCGGACGTCTGCAGGCGAAGTTGAATGGCTCCTATCCGCACAACTGAAAACCTTGGCCGAAGTACTGGAGTCGGAGCAACTGACACTCAGCCACGTCAAGCTTCATGGGGCTCTCTATAACTTGGCGGCACGAGATCGTAGAGTGGCCGATGCCGTTGCACGAGCCGTGGCATCATTCGATTCTCACTTGCTACTATTTGCCCTTGCTGGATCGGAACTGGTAACAAGCGGGAGAACGGCTGGACTGGCTGTGATTCAGGAAGCCTTCGCCGACCGAGCGTATCAGTCCGACGGCACCTTGGTTCCTCGCTCACACCCTCATGCGCTGTTACAGACTAAGCAACACATTCGTCGGCAATTGCGCGAGATCCTCAACGGATCCGTCACAAGCATTGATGGACAGCAACTAGCGATCCAGGCCGAGAGCTTGTGCGTTCACATGGACACTCCCCAGGCAGTTGAATTCCTCCAGCTTATTGGACAGGAGATTCAATCGGCTGGAGTTCGCATTGCGAAGCCGCTTCAGCCATGATGAAACTCCAGCCAGCCGAGATCCTTGTCCTGAAAAGCGGCTGGCTGACCACGATACAAGACCTGGGGCGCCATGGCCATCAACACTATGGCGTGTCGGTCTCAGGAGCGATGGACTCCTTCTCCATGATCGTTGCGAATCGGCTGGTGGGGAATCCTGACCAGACGGCAATACTTGAACTCACCCTGAAAGGGCCGGAGCTCCAGTTTGAACAAGATACCGTCGTAGCCATCACCGGAGCGGACCTCTCTCCTACTCTTGATAATCGGAACGTGCCGATGTGGAGAAGCATGCTAATTCCGCGTGGTGGTCAATTGCGCTTCGGCGTGCCACGAGCTGGAACTCGTGCATACCTCTCAATCGCCGGCGGCATCGACGTCCCTTTGGTCCTGGGCAGCCGCGCAACCCACTGTGCAAGCGAAACAGGGGGACTGCATGGGAGGCCGCTGAAACAAGGGGACGTTTTGCGCGGTGGAAAACCAGCCCCACTCATCACCCAGCCAATCGGCACGGAACTCCCCGCCCCACTCCGTCCTTGCTATGAACGCTCTGCAACCCTGCGCATCATTCCTGGTCCACAGCAGATGTTTTTTAAAAAGCACTCGCTCACGACCTTGACGCAGGCCCACTATACCGTCTCTCCTCAGTCCAATCGCATGGGTTATCGCTTGGCCGGCTCCAAGATCGCTCAGAAAGACACTGCTTCGTTTATCTCGGACGGCACAGCCACGGGATCCCTGCAAGTGCCCTCCGACGGGCAACCAATCCTCTTGATGGCTGACCGACAGACCACCGGAGGCTATCCCAAAATCGCTGTCGTGATTTCAGCCGACCTTCCCCTTGCCGCACAATTAGCTCCTGGCGACCGCATTCGATTTGTTCTGTGCACCGTGGCCCAAGCTCAACGTCTCTTGCGAATACAACATGCCCAACTTGACGTGGCCTTACCGCCGTGTGACAGGCACTACACATGATTGGCTGGCACAGACCTTACAATCACCGGCCATCCTGGTATCAACAGCTCAAACTGAGTGCCCACTTCTCACTGAACTCATACTGAATCTATTCAGATACACTCTGAGTCAAAAGAGATACATCTCGCACGGTTCTTGATGTACGCCACCGTCATCATTCTTTATCAATTGTTCCGATTCTCTCTGCATTCCGATTGGCCCGTTCCTTGCTTGACTAGTCCTTCCTAAGCCAAGGAATGAAAGGACTATTTCTATGCGTACATCACTGTGGTGGAGCGCTGGGTGGTTGTTCTTATTGCTCATAGTCAGTCTGAGTGCCGATAAGTACCCCGTGCAGCAAACCGCAGCAACGGGTGCAGTGATCAGTCAGTCCTCAGTCCTAACCCCAGTCTTGAGCCAAGCTCACAATACAGACATACGATCAAAGGCAAAACTAGGTGGGCGTTGCAAAGATCTTGCGCCGGCCAGTCCCCTAAGCCCACCAGCCTGCCAGCAGGAATCGCCCGTGCGGCAGAAGCAGACGGTAGCGCTCTCGCAACGGAATCCAACAGACACATCTGCCCTCCTGAAAGGAGACAGACGATATGGGCAAGCTGATGATCGACGGAACGCTAGACCTGTCACAGTTCTGGCCGATAGGAGAATCTGACGCCGATACGACCAAGATCGTTCTGACCGTTCTTCCCGGTGCCGTTCAGTATCAACCAACCAACGACGCTTCTCGCCCCACCACCAAGTTTGATGGAGCCGGTGTCAAATCGTTCGGTCAGTTCAAGCCGGTCATTAAGAATGGAAAAGTTACCGTGAGACTGCAGGGAGTCGATGCACCTGAACTACATTATCAACCGCAATCCATGAAAGGGAAGACCTACAAAGGTCAGCCGTTTGGCAGCCTCAAAGGATCCGGACTAGTCAAGAAATATCGCCAGCGCCAGGCAGAAACCGCAACGGTCCGGCTGGGCCGCTACCTCAGCACGTTCGGAGCGTCTCCTCTCCCCTGTCGATTTCAGACAGAGGTGACGGATCATGAAGGTCCGGCTGATGCCGTGGACAAATACGGGCGATTCGTCGGCAATGTGCTCGTCAACGAGATCGACATCAATCTGGAAATACTCCGACAGGGTCTCGCGATCGTGGCGTTGTATAACTCCATGCACCCAGCTGAAATGGAGGCATGCCTGGAGGCCTGGGCTCTTGGGAAAACCGCCACCGACGGCATAACACAATATCAGACCCGTACGATTGGTGAGTTCGATCCTCAACTCCTGTACCAGCCGCCGGCAACCGCCAGGCTCACACCGGAAAAGACCAAACGGTTTATCCACCCAAAGCTCTACCGTCGCCAATGTACCTGGTGGGCCTATCGCAAACTTGGCACATTCAAAGGCGGCTTCGATACCTATCTCAGCCTGTTCCCGGATGACATTTTCTTTGAACGGTCCAGCATGCGTGATGAAGGGTTCTTGGCTGCAACTCCGTTCCAGATCGAACAGATGGTGAAAGACGGCCGGAAGATCATCTATGCACCGGACGAAGTCGTCTTTAAAGAAGCTGGCTCACAGCTGTTCACCGCTGAGGGGAAGATAATTCGGGAGTGGTAGTTCTGCTGACAATAGGAAGAGGCTTCTCAGCGCCTTGCTCTCATGAAGAGACCGGCGGAATGGCGGGTGGCTCAGCACTTCTTTTTCGATTGCTCGCTGCTCCAGACAAGCCAATCGTGAACGTGGATCTATTTGTGTACGCCCTGGGTCCAGAGCTGTTGAATTCGCAGAGTCCTGAACCCTAACCATCAGTATAATTTCTCGCAATTGACCTGGTTGGTTCCATCGTGATCAGCCCTCGGCTCACCAATGTTGTCGCTTCTGATACGCACAGCAGACTTGTAATCACGTGTTGCTCGGTGCATTCGCCCATCACTCTATCCCAAACTCAAACATCTTCGGTTGGGCCCATGATCGTGCTGTAGAACCGCTGTTGATCTCCTCAACTCGTCTCGCTACGATGTTCCTCCATGCGAACCTATCTGTGGATGAGAGATATGCTCTTACTGATCCTGATTACCTCTCTAGCTGGCTGTGCCACGACACACTACACACCGCTGGGTGAGGCCGGAACCGATGTCGTTGAGCAACTTAAAGAGAACGTGTACCGGGTGGAATATCGGACGAGCGCCTTCACGTCGCAAGCACAACTGGACACGTATCTCCGTCGCCGTTGTGCAGAACTGACACTCCGCGAGGGGTACGACTACTTTTACCAAGGTGGACGATTAGACGTGTTGGGGCTCTGGCGCCGAACAGCCATGACGGTGACACTGTACAAGAACCCAAAACCCGTGGGGGTTCCGGATCTGCTTGATGCCAAGGAGGTGTTAGCAAAAGCTGGAACACTCTCTACCATGCAATAAGCCTATCCAGGCCAACATCGACTATCAAATCCAACCTGGGCCCCACCTCGTGATCAGTCGAGCCCAGCGTCACACCTATGGCTAAAACACAATCGTCCAGCCTTCCTTCTGCGACTGCTCCGCCGTATACGACACTCCATCCACTTTCAATCCTTTGTCATTCAAGAGCGTCACGATCCCTCCTTTATTCCCTAACTGAACTTCCTGCGACAGCTTAACCGTGATCGCAGCGCCTGAATGGATGGTGCCGGACAGCGCCATTTTGTTCTTCAACCGATCTGCAATCTGCCAGCCTGCGAGGTCGATGTCTGCCGGTGACGCATTGAGTAAGGTCACCGCTTCCTGTTCCGGTGCCGGACCAATTGGATTCACCAGCGCCCCGACAATCCTGACGAGATGATCTGGCTCCGTGGGGCTTGGCTGTGGCCCAGGTCCCGGATCCGGCACATCGGAACTGGCGTGGCCAGTGCGATCATCGGTGTGCCACGCTTGAGATTGAAACGCTAAAAACACCGCAACCCATTGCTGAGTGGAAGGAAAGTGCAACAGCAGGGCTCCGTCTTGCCACACCCCATCATCCCCCCTGTGGGACGTGTCGTTCCCCTGGTTCATATGAATGTCGTGAATCCCGTTCCCCGGTCGGAAGCCAAAAATCTTGTCTGCTTTTCCGCCCTCCGGCCCCCACCGCTCCCCAAATGCATAGACTCGGGCATCCATTTCCTGGATGGCGCGTGTGACGTAGTGTCCAATGCGATCGCTGAGATCATTGTCCGGACCGGGAAGATTCGGAGGCAGTAGCCGCATATCCGATCGATCGAAGAGATTGCCACGAATGAAGTCCACGGCTTGTCCACCGGGCTTGCTCGACAGCAGGGTAAACTCATCCTCCAAGCTGGGGAGGTTGGCGGTGATGGGATGCTGGAAATGGTCATCGACCAGAAACAGCAGCTCGGAGGGGCTGAGCTGAGACTTCACATTGACCGCGATGCGATAGTGCGTCGAGCCGGCTTGAATATGAACCTGATAATGAGGAGAAGATTGGTCTTCTTCCCGCTTGGCAGCAATCGCTCTCCCTTTCAATACTCCATATCGTTTCAGTGGCATGGGTCACCTCCGTCTTCGGCTCCCGGGGCATCTACAAGATGCCGGCCGGTCACTCTAGTTTCAGTCGTACGTTCAAAGCATGCTCCAACCTTACTCACCAGCTCATCCCCATGAGGACCTCTTGCAGCAAGTTGTGAGCCACATCGATGGAAGTCAATATCTCCGCGGTGTTTACGGAATACCGCCTTTGACAGAGGATTGAACTGTATCGATTTGGATAGCATGCCGTATCGAATCAGATACACGAATTCCATCCGATACGGGCACAGCAAGCCAATTGGGAGAGGACCACACGTGTCCATTTTCTTGGTATCATGACGTCCATTTCTGCCTCGAGGTATATCAACTACTCGTAGACTGGCTGGAAGGCTTCTTTCGGATCTGAATAGGGGGAGGGTCGGGATGCAAGACCTGTCTCGTTGGTCAAAGCTGTTTGGGCTGACCCTCGCTGTGATCTTGGTCACAGGCTGTGGAGCGTCACAGTCGCATGGGGCCGACGACACGACGAGTTCACCGAATGGGCAGAGCCCACAAGTGGATTACCTGAACAAGAAACTCATTGAGGTCTTTGGGCCACTGCCGGCCATCGCTTCCACGCCGTTTCTGGGTCTCGCGGTCTTAACCGGAACGGCATTGCTCGTGGATGAGCCAGTATTTGCCAAGTCGGAATTGAGGCTCCTCCAGCAGATTAGACAGAATTCGTTAGTCCATCAGGCCAAACAATATGTAAATTGGTGGGTGTTTGGCACGTTCGCCCTCCTCGCTGGGCTCACCTGGCTGGTCAACTCAGGAAAAATTCGAGGAGCCTTTGGCAAGTTCGTTCGTATCGCCGAGGATATCGCCGTCGGCCTCATCTACCTCATGATTGGCGCGGATGCCCTGGCGCCAAACGGTCTGACGGCATCTTCGTCGGAGCTGTATGCTTCAATCGTGCAGGCCGGTCTATTCTCGGGCTTTGAATCCAGCACGGCCATCCTGATTCTGGCCGCGCTCATCTCGCTGGTCACGATGATGCTCACCCGGTTGGCCTTGGATGTGCTCATTTGGCTGAGTCCCGTGCCATTCATCGATCTGCTCTTCGAGACCTGCAAGGTCGTGTTCTCTCTGGCCTTCCTGGCCATTTACTTCCTACTGAGCCCCCTGGTGGCGGCAATTCTTGGCATCGTGCTCTTGGTTCCCTGCTTCATCCTCCTGCCTTGGGCAATCCGGCTGTTACGTTTTGGCTATCGCATCGTGATCTGTCCGATTCTGGCGCAATTTTCCGATGCGTTCGCTCCGAAGCTGATTGAACCGGATTTTTCAGCTGCGGCCGCAGCCCAAGCGGTCTTGCTTGCCTGCCGCGCCTCTGTATTGAAGGCTCGTGGCTTCAAGAAACGAGAAGCCGTCGTACTCTTCAATGCCACCGGTCAACGGACGGTGCGTCCGCTTCGCACAAAAAGACGAACGAGACAGCTGAGTGAAGGGAATGAGCAGGTGCTGCTGGGTCGTGCCTTAGCCTGGATTGAACTGCGTGTGGTGAACCAGGACGGACAACTCCTAGGCCAATACGCACTCCCGCTGTCGATGATGAAGGACTTCGATACTCTTCTTGTCCTGCTCGAGGCCACAGACGCTGGTGAGTTCGGAGCCATGAAAGCTCTCCGTTCGATGATCACGCTGTCTGAGAGAGCGCCGTTGCCCTGACTGCCTCAATTGATAAAGGTCGACACAACCTATTCGTGACGAGAGTCATCACGCTTTCTTGAACTGCTCGCCCATACTGGCTAAATTTTCACCGCCACACCGACCTCAACGGCCTGCTCGGCGAGAATATGGAAGAACGAACTCGCGCGTTGAGCGTTGCAGCTGAATGCAGCAGAGAGGCGATACAGGAGTCGCTTCCTAAAACAAGAGTGGGGTGAGTGGGACAAGAAACTGTTACGCTGCCCGCGCGGCCGCTTTTTCCAGCAATTCATGAATCAACGTTTGGTAGGGTTTCCCTTGCTTGGCAGCCATCTTTCGCAAGGTGGACAACAGACGGGGCGATAGTCTAATGGCAATTAATTGCTTGGCCAGGCCAGTCACAGGCCGTCCGACTGGGCGCATCCGCTTCAGCTGCTCATTGGACAGTTCCGGGCTATCGGAGAAGTCGATCTGCGAATCGGGCATATGCCTGACGCTCCTTGCGGCTCGCTTGTCTGGCGCTGATGAGACGGATAGTTTCCTTTTCATGGTACTTCCTCCTGAGCGTATAGATCACCAGCAGAATATGGCCTGTAACCGACCGTGCAAGTCGTTTTCGACGATGTTCCTGTTGCGAATGCGCGATGTCCTCGCCATCGAGGCCATTGGGATCACCAAATGCCGTGACCGCCTGTTCAAATGAAACCCCGTGCTTCTCATAGTTGGCAATAGCCTTCTGGATATCCCACTCAAACACACCAATGTATATACACTATTAGATGATGGGTCACAAGACGGGGCCTGTGAGTATTGGATCGTTGCCCCATGCCTGTTAGATCTCCACCACCACACCGATCTCGACGACTTGGTCGGCGGGAATGTGGAAGAACGAACTCGCGCGTTGGGAGTTGCGGCTGAGAAAGACGAAGAGCCGTTCTCGCCACAGCGCCATACCAGGCTTCGGTGTCGCAATGGAGTTTACACGACTGAGAAAGAAGGTCGCCCCCTCAAGATCCACCTCAAGTCCCTGTGACCGA
Source organism: Nitrospira sp. UW-LDO-01 (assembly GCA_002254365.1). Classification (GTDB taxonomy): domain Bacteria; phylum Nitrospirota; class Nitrospiria; order Nitrospirales; family Nitrospiraceae; genus Nitrospira_D. Next base: position 31,665 of record NIUT01000146.1, on the reverse strand, counting down.
CAGGCCGCAAGTAGGCGGGTAATATCCGGCGTCTCCATGAATCCGTATTGCACCACAACTCGACGCACACCCGGCGCAAGAGGTTCAATGCGCACGTGATGGCTCCCGGTCACGGTCGGAACGCGGGAAGTCGTGGTCGTCAGAAAGACCAGCTGCTCATGGAGCACCTTGTTATGCCGGACGTTCTGCACAAACGAGGGTGGCGTCAGGTCAGGAAACTGCGTTAAATAGACAGCTGTCCCTGGCACGCGAGTCAGCGGTTGATCCAGCACCTCCTTCAGGTAGGCGGTCAGCTGCGGCATCTTACTCCAGAGGTGCCTCGCGACGAGCCGACGCCCACCATTCCACGTCGCCATCAAGAGGAACAGACCAGCACCAAAGGCAAGCGGCAACCAGCCACCATGCGGAATCTTTAAGGCATTCGCACCGAAGAATGAAAGATCAAGGGTCAGGAAGAACCCAGTGACAAGGGCCGCCAACGGCCAACTCCATTTCCACTGCCGCCGCACCACGACGAAAATCAGGAGCGTAGAAATGACCATCGTGCCGGCCACGGCGATACCGTAGGCAGCAGCCAGGTTGCTGGAGGTGTTAAAAAACAGCACCAAACTAACGGTCCCAATCAGCATCAGGACATTCACGGCAGGCACGTAAATCTGCCCGATCTGGGAGGCGGATGTGTACCGAATATCCATACGCGGCAAGTAGCCTAACTGAATCGCCTGCTGCGTGAGCGAAAAAGCACCGCTCAGCATCGCTTGCGACGCGATGATCGTCGCCATGGTCGCGAGCACGACCAACGGGAGCAGCAACCATCCTGGCGCCAACAAGTAGAAAGGATTGGCGACCGCATCCGGTTGGCGAACCAGCAGGGCCCCTTGTCCAAGGTATTGCAAGACAAGCGACGGCAGCACCACGCTGTACCATCCGAGGCGAATGGGCCCTTTGCCGAAGTGTCCCATATCGGCATACAAGGCTTCCGCGCCGGTCAGAACGAGAAACACACTGCCCAACACCGCAAACCCCTGCGTGGGATGGTCCAGCAGAAACTGCACCGCATGGGTGGGACTGAACGCCGTAAATACCTCGGGAGTCTGCACAGCACTCCGAATCCCCAAGGCTGCGAGTGTGAGGAACCAGAGCAACATGATCGGACCAAACCATCCACCAAGCCGTCCCGTTCCATGCGACTGGATCGCAAAGAAGACGAGCAAGACGGCAATGGCGATCGGTAACGTATAGGGTTGATAGGCGGTCGTCTCGACTTCGATGCCTTCCACGGCACTCAAAATCGAGATGGCTGGCGTGATCATGCCATCGCCGTAGACCAACGAGGCTCCGAGCAAACCCAGTGCGATCACTGGGCCAATTCTCAAGGGAAACGCGGATTCTTCCCGATGGCGCTGTCCCAGCGCCATCAACGCCAAAATGCCTCCTTCACCCTGGTTGTCAGCCCGCATGACAAAGAGCAAGTACTTGACCGTGACGACCAGCAACAGCGCCCAGATGATGAGGGAGAGCAGGCCTGTGATCGTTGCCAAGACAACAGGTAGTCCATGCGAGGCATGGAAACATTCCCGCAGGGCATACAAAGGACTGGTGCCAATATCACCATAGACAACGCCGAGTGCAGCCAGTGCCAGGCCCGCCGTTGTCGATCGCTCGGACTGATTACTCATTGAGAAGAGAGGCGAGGTAGCCATGGAGAGTGGAATGACTTAGACAGTGAATGCTGCGCATATGGTGCCGATCCTAAAGGATTACAAAGATGAGGACAAGCCGTCTGGACTCATGACTTCGCTACATGGTCATCAGGTCTTGAGTGCCAAACGCTGTTCAATCAGCTCTGCCGCACATGGCGCACCGCCAGCAACTTCAATCGCGTCACGAACCCGTTCGGCAGCCGTACGATAGGACTGATTCGATCGCACACGGACAACGGCGGCACGCAGCGCCTGAGGTGTGACCTGTGGGTTCGCAATGACCTCGCCGGCTCCGATCCAAGCTATACGGGCAGCGATCCCTGGCTGTTCGTTCGTGATGGGAACAGCCACTAGAGGAGTTCCGGTCGCCATTGCGTCGAGCACAGTGTTGAGGCCTGCATGGGTTATCGCAAGAGTCGACCGACGGAGCACCTCTAACTGCGGGGCATAGGAAACGACGATCGGACGGCTAGGAAGGTTGCCGAGCATTTCCGGTGATACCCCGTGACCGGTCGAGATAACCACTTGCGAGTCAAGCCCTTCGCAGGCCTCGGCAATCACCCGGAACATCCCTGCCATCCTGTTCTGCAAGGTTCCCAGTGACGCATAGATCAATGGTCGCCCATCAAGCAACTCCCATGGGAACGAGACCGGCAGATATCCGCCAGGGAGCCGAAGTGGGCCGACGAATCGGACCTGTGTCGGTAACTCACGCCGAGGGAACTCAAAGAGTTCAGGTTGTTGGCTAATCTGCAGCGTGGTGGACCAGACGTCTGCGAGGCCAGTCGGAACCGGAAGACCAAGCCTACGGCGATGGGCTTGAATACGGGTCACGATTGGAGCGTACAGTCGGTTGAGCCCCGCCCATGCGATGCGATTGCGAATCCGTGCCCACCATACATCTCGAGGATACCAGTGCGTAAAGTACGGCGGGACGTTGGGGTCAGGGTGCAGGAGCAGCGCATTGCAAACGGTTGCGAATGGAATCCCCACCTGGTCGGCAACGGTCCCACCTGGGAACGAGGCTTGATCCACCACCAACGCCGTCACGCCACTCGCACGCACCACGGCCGGCCCGACTTCCAGCATCGCATCAGCCGCACGTGCACCGATCGCAAGCGTGTGCTTGAGCGCTGCCCGGTCCTGAAGCGAGCCGAGCTTCTGAAACTCGGCTTGGTACACATCAGCCGGAAAGACTGTCCCCCCGAGAGCGACGATCTCAAACCCGGCTTCCGAGATCGATAAAGGAGGCTTACCCAATAAAAAGAAGGTGACCCGATGCCCACGGGTGCGAATCGCATCCGCCAGTGCCACCATAGGGTTGAGATGTCCCGGTACATTTGGACAGATGATCCCAACGTGGCTCATCGCCTACCTCATGCTCCGGCCTATTTGACGTGAACTGGACTCGGTGTGACACACCGGTGAGCTGACGCCTCAAAACTTCTCCCACTAAGAACAGAGAACAAACCATACGCTATGAACATCGCTGATTCAATGTCGTTGAGCAGACAACTCCCGACAGGGTCATGACTGACAATGCTATAGTTTTCGGTTGTCGACGATCTGGCCCAATAGAGTTGACACAATCCATCCACCTGCGTACCCTCCCCCGTTCATGAAGGCCGTTCACGCACGCACAATCATCCTTGCACGTCCGCTAGGCGTCTTGGTCTTCATCAGTTGCACAATACTCCTGCTCGGCTGCGAATATGTCCGCCCGACCATGAACGCGCCCTTGTCCCACTGGGACCCAGCCTATGGCTACCGATCGACGAACCTGCCTCCATCCAAGATTGGCAGCTCGGACAGTCTGTTCATCGTCGCCTCGTTCTCAGGTGGCGGTGCGCGCGCATCAGCCCTCTCCTACGGCGTGTTGCAAGAGCTGGCACGAACTCCGATCGTCTGGGAGGGACGTCAAGAACGACTGGTCGATGAGCTGAACATCATCAATGCCGTTTCGGGCGGAAGCTTCACTGCGGTGTATTACGCGCTCTATGGTGACCGTATCTTCCAGGATTTCGAGACTCACTTTCTCCGGAAGGATTGGGAGACCGAACTTCGGTCCAGGATTTTTCGTTCTCCGTCCAACTGGCTTCGACTCTGGTCTCCGTATTTCGGTCGCGCCCATATCTTCGCTGAGTTATTGGACGAGGCCCTATTCAATGGCCATACCTTCGGTGATCTCCTTGCCAGGCGACGGCGCCCCATCATTAATTTGCATGCCTCCGACATGGCCTCTCTTTCACGCTTCGAGTTCAACCAACGGCAATTCAACATCATCTGTTCGGACCTTAGCCAACTCCCCTTGTCGGTCGCCGCCGCCTCCACGAGTGCACTCCCACTGCTGCTCAGCCCGATTTCGATTAAAAACTATGCCGGCGAATGTGGCTTTCAGCCGCCGGCCAGATTGGTGGAAGAGCGGCCCACCGCATGGGGCCGCCAGCGCGCCAGGGAACTCCGGTCCTATCTCGACGCCAAGAAACGTCCGTACATTCATCTCTTGGATGGTGGGCTTTCCGACAATATTGGGATGCGCACTGTCTTGGAAACAACCACCCTCGTCGGAGATCTGGAGTCGACGTTCCAGATGCTCGGAGCCAAGAACATTCGAAAGCTGGTCTACCTCATGGTGAGCGCGGAAACCGCTCCGGATCTGACTCAATACCAGCTCAACGATATACCGGGTCTTTCGCGAGTGAGCCACGCGTTAATTGATATCCCGATCAACCGCTATTCCACAGACACGATGCAACTCCTAGATCAGGCCGTGCAGCAATGGCGCCTACAGCTCCGGCAGAGGCCCGATAGTGCTCCCAGCATTTTCGCGCCGGACGCGGATATCTACTTCATCAACGCGAGCCTGACAGAAATGACTGATCTGGAAGAAGAGGCGCGCCTTATGAATATCGCCACCAATCTCGCCTTGACCAACGAAGAAGTCGATCATCTGCTTCAAGCCGGATCGCGTCTATTGCGGAACAATTCAGAATTTCAGCGTCTGATCAGGGACCTTGCGCACGATGCCACAACGACTTCGACAACGTCCGACGCGCCTTAGCGCCGGTGAATGAGACTGAATCGACACCGCATGCGTAAGACGGCCAGCCCTAGTTTGCGATGCAGAGCGACACGGGGGAGATCCCGAAATCCGCTTTTCCATGGCATGGTGTTGTCCATGCTCCTGTCGGGTTGTGGGGCCACGCAGCTCGGGACGTGCGCACCGCACGTAAAAGAAGAGGGGATGCCTGCCCGGAATTGGACCGAATGTTTTGAGCAACCCTTCTCGCACGCTGGAATCACCCATTCCGTGTTCTGCCTCAATGACGACACGGCCAAACCTCCGATCCTCTTACTCCACGAGATGACCGGACTATCCCCCGGAACGTTGGCCTATGCCGAGGAGCTCTCGAAAGATTTCACCGTCTACGTGCCATTGCTGTTCGGCGAGAAAGGCAAGTTCTCGCCGATACATGGATTGGAGGCGTACTGGTTTGGAGGCATCGTGGAATTTCTTCCTGGTGGGGAATGGGGAACGCCATCCCACGGAAGCACGCCGATCGTCAACTGGCTGCGCGGCGTGGTCCAGACGATGGGAAACCGGCATGCGGGGCAGCGGATCGGTCTCATCGGCAATTGCCTGACCGGTCCCTTCCCCCTTGCCCTGTTGGATCATCCTCGGGTCACTGCAGCAGTAGTCGCCCAACCAGCGCTTCCCCTACGTTTCTGGTGGTACACGGACAACGACAAGGCATCCCTTGGGATATCCGAAGATGATCTCACGATCGCCAAAACAAGCACCGCCAAGGTGTACGGATTGCGGTTCGAAACAGACTGCATGGCTCCTCCTGAGAAACACAAGACCCTGAGCGACATGTTTGGCCATCGCTTCATCGACGGCGCCATCCCGGCCGGTGCCTATCAGATCGATGGCAAACCGACGCACGCCCATAGCACGCTGATTGGCTCGTGGAAAGAGCGAGCTCAGTCCGGACAGGCCTCGCGTGACGCGCGAGAACGAGTACGAACGTTTCTCCTGGAGGAACTCACCAAGCCTCGCGCAGAAGGATGATGCATGATGATCCCCGACCGCCGTAGAATCCCATGACGTGGTGGTTCTCACGTTCAAAATGGATTGGATTCCTCTTGACCAATACGCGCTTTCTATTGAAACTGCGGGAGGAGTCCGTTACAGTTCGCTCCATCATTGGCTTACCTTAGGAGAACACCATGCATACAAGCTTTACTCCATCCTTATTAAAGGGGATACTGACCGCTACACTCTTGCTCGGCATGACTCCTCACGTCGCTCAGGCTCATCCCCCTGATGCTCATCCTTCCGATGCCGCCGATGGGGGATGGGTCCATGAAGGTATGGCTGAAGAAGGGAGAATCACAGGAGGATTTCGTGTCGGACCAAGCTTCACCACACAAGGCTCCGGCGTATCTACCGTTGGCCCCTTGGTGAACTTCCAAGGCATGTATGGCCTCAATAAATGGTTCAGGGCCGGAATGATGCTGGAATGGCAAAATCATGGTGTCGATAATCCGGGAACCGGCTCCGTCAATACCGTCACCTTGCTGCCCGTCAACTTGGAGTATCGCCCTGGACATTTTGGCAATCTGATTCCCTATGTCACGACTGGAATCGGGGTAAACATCAATACGCATAATGTCTCTGACAGTTTTGCTTGGCGGGTCGGGGGAGGTCTGGACTATGCCTTGACGAATTTGGTCCCAGGAGCCCCACAAGGAATGATGCTGAACGTGGAAACAGCCTGGAAGCGGAATCATGCAAATGGGGATGCTTCCACTATCGGATTATTGTTCGGGGTACGCCACACCTTCTGAACACTGTTCCTTCCCGCATGGGCCATGCCCATGCGGGAAGACAGATCAGCCTAATCCAGCCTCCACCGGCACCAGCTTGATCCGCCGCTCCCCCTCGAAGACTTCTTACCAACCAGGCTGCTGACTACTCCCAGCAAAGATAACTCCTCGCGCAGAATCATCGGCACAACCTGCCATTCATGTGTATTTTCTGACTATGGCGTCGTAGCCCGAGCATTCTTCCGCCATTCCCATGGTGGGACCGGATCTGGCTCAGCCCACAATCCCCTTTGGGAGTCTCGTGCCTCTTTCTCCAGCGCTTCCAGCTGGGTATCATCAGGAGCCTGCTTCCGATCCCACCAACACCAGCCCTGCTGCACCAACAGCTGACTCATGTTCCTGTCATCGAGAAGGAGCACCTCAGCCACAACACGTCCCTGCTTGTCCTTACCATAGATCTGAAGCGTCACGTCCATACTAAACCCCAGGTCCGATGTCGCTTGTTTGGCCTGCTCGCTGTAGGGTTGGCCACTCCTCGGACAGGCAATCCCGTTCAAGCGAACTCGTTGCGTCTTTCCGTTTCGCACTACTTCAATCGTGCCACCATCAAGAACGGTTACCACCTGGCCACCGAAGGGGAACGCCACTCCTCCGCTCAGAAGCACACCTGCCAGAAGCACGATGATCTGTAGGGTCGAAAGAAACAGCTCGGGCTTGGTCAAATAAGTCGTTTGTTGTGCCATACATGCACCCCCTTCACCACATCTCGATTCACCCCTTGTGTACTACACGGAGGTCAGAGAAAGTAAGCCCCTAGCCCGCATTATTCATGACGGTTCGTCACGAAACCGACAAGACGCCTTGCGAGACGGGCACGCGGAGGCCCGAGGGACCAAGGCGTACTTGAACAGTACGTCGAGGTCGCGAGGGACGAGCCTGCCCGCCTGGCCGCCGCACACGCGCAACCAGGCTTGTCACAGCAGCGTCTTGGCGGTTGTAGTAGAAGTGTTCATGAATAATGCGGGCTAGAGGTGGCAACTTCCGCAACACAAGCACGATGCGCATGAACGAGACTGTCTCGTACGCAGGTCATGCTCTTCCCACGTGTCACGCTGGGGCTTCGCGATGGCGCATGATCAATGTGCGTAAAACTTGCGCTGGAAGTTGGAGTCGATCTCACTTATCATGTGTCCCGCACCCTGCCTGGAGGTTTCCATGGGCGCCACCAGCATATTTCGGCTCCTCATCCTGATCATTCCTCTTACCTGGGTGGTACTTCGTCTCTTGCCTGCCGACCACTCGCGATCCAGCCACCTCCGAGGCATCACACAATCTGCCGAGGAGTACAAATCCCATGAAGAGACCGACCTCTTCCTACGTCACGAATCCATTTTCGAAGCTCATTACCAGTCACACTATGCAACATCGGGGCAGACCTATCAGCATTATCGACTGGCCTATAAGTATGGCTTCGACCTCGCCCAGGATCGAGACAATCAGAAGATGGACTGGAAGCGCCTTGAACCGCTCGCGAGACAAAACTGGAATGAAGGCATTATGGGATCGTGGAGCCAGCACCAGGAGGCTATTCTCTACGGATGGGAACAGGGCATCAAGAACCACGGCGGATGAGGGTCGAGGCTACAATGCACAACCCGAGCCCCGACCGACATCCCCATGCGTGACAAAGACCTCTAGCAGTCTGCTGAAAAACCCTCTTGTCATCCTTCGAGAGCCTCAGGATGGGCGAGAAGAGCATTGAACCTATGAGGGTTTCCCGTTCGTGCTGAGCTTGTCGAAGCACAGATGTTGAGCTTTTCAGCAGACTGCTAGATGAGGAATACCCGCGCCTGCTGACCGGGCCATTCGAGAGGGGCACCTCCCTCATGCTCCGTTCATTTCTTCGCTCCAGCTCCCGAAGAGCACGTGTTGATTCCGAACAACATGAAGAGTGGGCAAAACCCCACCACTCCGGTAAGCAATAGGATGGCCCCGACGGTAAGAGCCGCACCTGCCATGCCGGTCGAAAGACCCGCAAAGAGACCGATCAAGATCGCCACTGCCCCGATGCCCATCCGTATGGGCCTTTCAACACCGCCCACATTGCAGGTCATGGCTACACCTCCTTGTTCAATCGTTCCGATGTTCGAATGCACTCCACACAAATCTCTTCGCGATCGAGCGCTGTATCGCGACTATTTCATCGCGTGATCTTTGCAGCGAGCACATCGACCTGGTCAATCTTTGGTGGTTCGGCCAACAAGTCTGCGGCCTTCGCCATCAGAGCCGCCGCAATTGGCCCCCCAAGATGAGCCTTTCGACCTGCTTCATCGGGAAATGCATCGAAGATGCCGAATGTCGACGGTCCCAACCTCAACGCAAACCAGACCACGGTCGCAGCCTCCTGATTTGCTAATGCCAGTCCACTTTCGAGAAAGCTGGCCACCTCGGCTTCCTTTCCCGGTTTAGCCTGCAATCGCACCAACAGTCCAACACGTACCATGATGTGCCTCCCGTTCTGAATAATGTGTGAGTCGTACCGTGCGCATTCTAGCGTCACCCTCGTCGATGAACTAGTGGCAGGAATGACAATTATGATACAGTTCTCGCCATGCGCATATATGTGTTGACGCTGCATGACGTCTTCGATACCGGTTTAGCCACCCTGCTCGACACCTTCGGCACGGCGAACGCACTGGCGGAATCCACGGGGACATCATCGACGCGTTTCGATGTGACGATCATCGGCGTCCGACCTCGTGTGCGCACAAGTCAAGGGCTCACCGTACCGGTACGGCCGGCCACACGGCTTGCGCGCCCTGATGTTGTGCTTGTCCCTGCCGTCGGAGCGAAAATGCCGGAGACATTGCGAGTGGCACTGGAACGACGAGACACGGCGGATGCACAAACTCTTTTGCGGAATTGGTTTGATGCCGGCACACTCGTTGGAGCTGCTTGCACGAGCACATTTGTGCTCGCCGGCTCGTCCCTCCTCGATGGCCATCACGCAACGACGTCTTGGTGGCTCGCCCCGTTCTTCCGTGAACGATACCCACATGTCATGCTCGACGAATCACAGATGATCGTCCATGCCTCACGGTTGGTCACCGCCGGTGCGGCATTGGCCCATCTCGATCTTGCGCTTTGGCTGGTGCGTCGCCAGAGCCCGGCGCTGGCGACATTGACCGCACGCTACCTGGTCGTTGACCCGCGACCATCACAGGCGGCATTTGCGATTCCCGATCATCTTGCACACTCAGATCCTTTCGTCGAACGATTTGAACGATGGGCTCGTCGACGATTGGCCGATGGTTTCTCCCTCGATGATGCCGCTCATGCAGTCGCCACGAGTCCACGAACGCTGACACGCCGCCTTCAAGCGGTACTAGGCAAATCCCCGCTCGCATACTTTCAAGACCTTCGCGTGGAACATGCGATTCATCTGCTGCAGACCAGCACGAAGAGTGTTGATCAGATTGCGACTCAAGTCGGCTACACAAGCGGGGTGACACTGCGGACGCTCATCCGGCGTAAGATCGGCCGTGGCGTACGCGAGCTGCGGGTTCGCACATGATCAAGTTCCTGGCCCTGATGGTCGGAAACTTCAGACAGATCATACATCGTGTAGTTCGCATTGAGAAAGAACATGCTGTCAGAGCCATTGAACTGCACCGATTCGGTGAATCCGGTCACAGCCATGCTCAGCGGACAGATAGTTCATAAGCGAGGATTACATAGAGTGTTCTTCTGGCTACCGCTACCACATGACCCTCCAGACCGTCACATTCTCCCCACAGCCTTCTGCGCCAAGACCTTCAGCTTCGCTTCGTCGCCTGCGCCTTCCCTGATCGAAAGTTGCGCCAATACCGCCCCTTTCCTCATGGTGAGTTCCAGCGAACCGAGGTCGAGTCTACCTCGCTCCATGTAGGCCTCCTCCCCGAAGCCACCCACCGTCACCGGATTTTTCGCGTCCTTACGCATACGTGCGAAGGCATCGCCGGGACTAATCCAGATTTCAAACTCATCCTGGCCATTGGCAAACTCATAGGTACACGACTTGGCATCAGCCAGCGTTTCCCCTTTGGGTGTCCCCCTCAGCTTGCCGATGACCTGCTCGACCTCTGCTGTTGTCACTAATGCGCAGGGATTCAGACCAGGCGGGGCAGCGCCGACCGAAAGACTCACGGCTATCACCGGGATCATGCACAATACGACACGCCCTATCCAACGAAATACAACAAAATCCATCCACCTTCTCCTTCCTGTGGAAATAGCATGCGATGGTCCGATGATGGCCACGCGACCGTGGTCTGCGCCATTTCACCGATGCAAAGACCCGCACGGCTCAGGGTTAGGTGAAGAGTCTATGCTCGCGGTGGGAGGAACGCAATGAGCGCATATGACGGAAAGAGGTTTCTTGCTGAGAGAAGTATGGCGCTGATCCCGCACAGTTCATGATGGGTCATGACGAAACCAGCAAGATGGGTACGCAGAGACTCAAGAACCCACGACTGGGATCGACCTGACCTGGAAAGAAGCCCTCTGCCTTCCCGCTACGGCGTGCCTTCCTGAACTCGATCAGCCGTACGACCCGCCGCATCACTCAGCGTCCGTTCCACCCCGCGAGCCTTGTCCATCGGTGTCTGAATCGCATCGACAGACTGCCGGACCGCTTGATCAACGACCGACGGCGACTGTGAAGCCTGCGACTTCTCGACTGGCGTCTCACGTTGACAACCATCCAACCCAATCATGAGGACGAGTATCAACAGCGGAAAGACTCGCTGGTATCCGATGGTCATACGCACCTCCATCCCTTCGATACTCGAACTTGATCTGTTTCAACCGCCAGAGCTGAAGGCTCGATGACCCCACACCGCCGACATTCCAGCTCACCCTCCCGTTCCTGTCCACATTCGGGACGAGCAGAGGCCGCGACGCACGGGAACGACAACGATGGTTCCGGCATACCTGTGACGGTACGATGGAACGGGACGGAGCGCAAAATATTTTTTGAATCCGTCGATCGTGCAAAGATCAACCAGGGTCGCACAAGATCGCCGCACATGACAGTCAGCGCCCATACGACCATACTCGTCTCAATCTCATCCTGCTCTTTCCCATGCTCCCCACGCTGCGTAGGGACGACAACACTGTCGACGCCTAGCCGGTAGCCGTCCGGCACCCGTAGCTACAAGCAGTACTGCACGTGGAGTATGACAGAATGCTTGATTCACCCAACTTGCCATCCAACCCATCTCATCGAACCCGAGCGTCGCCACGACTTTCAACCTCACCTGGAATCAGGCGTACGCTCAGGCAACCCGGACATTCATCTCGGAGTCATGCACAATTCAATGACCAATCTGTACGGTTTTTAGGGCAAGAGGATTGACAATTTCTTTTACCTAGGATACTGCTCCCATGAGAACCGTAAGGGAGAAGAACCTTCCACACAGATTCGCAGAAATACTCAGGCCCGTTCAGCAGGCCTGATTCAGAATGCCGTACGCTCCATGACGTGCTCGACTCGCGAGAGCAATCCATTAGATGATTAGGAACCAACTCTATCTTGATGCAATCGATCGATCCGGAGCGGCCTCTCGCATTCTCTCAAACATGACGCAGACCTGACCATGAAGGGAGGCATCATGCTGGTCATTCGTGAAAGCCTGTCGTGAGGAAGTAAACAACGTCCTGGCTCGTGACAAAGGAGAGCGATCGATGAAAACATTGGTCTTAGCCAATCAGAAGGGTGGCGTAGGAAAAACGGCGATTGCCTGCCAACTGGGGTACTTCCTCGTCGAAATGCTCAAGAAACGGGTCTTGATCATTGACTTGGACCATCAGGGAAACACCTCGAAAAATATCGGCACCTCCAGGCTGGCCACCATCTCCTCCATCACAGCCAACCAACTGTTGACGGAGCCGGTCACCACCATTGAGGGTGGAACGTTTGTAGTGATTCCCTCGCATGCCGACCTGCTTAAACTCGAGCGACGAGAAGAGGATCACAACCAGTTCGCCAACAATCTCCAGCTGTTCCTCAACGAAATGGACGACCGGTTCGATGTGGCCATCATTGATACGAATCCGAACCCGGATATCCGCGTGCTCGCGTCACTCGTGGTGGGTGACTTTGTGCTGTCGCCGATTCAACTGAATCAAGAAGCGGTTGATGGCATCGCGGCACTCCGGGCGCAGGTCCTCAAGATACAGAGCACGCTGAATAAAGATCTTCGATTCATCGGCCTGCTGCCGAATCTGGTGGAACCTACACCCTTTCAACGCGCGAATTTCGACCAACTCTGTAAAGCCTTTGCCTCGCTGTTCATTCGACTGGAGGACGGCCGAATGGCCGCCATTCCCTCACGTACGGCGGTGGCGGAAGCACAGGCGATGGGAGCACCGATCTGGACATTGCAGAAAACCAGTTCTCGAGAGGCATGGCTGCATCTGAAGCCGATCTTCCAAAAGGTGGCTCATACGATGGGGGTGATGGAATGAAAAAACCACTGATCGCGACGCTGGATCTCACGGCCCTTGATCGGACGACTCCTGCACCGACACCGGATCCGATCGCCAAAGAACGGACCGTGACGGCTGAAGTCTTGGGGCGCCCGCTTCATATTCCGTTGAAGGACATCGACGAAGACCCCGGACAGCCGCGCCAGGAATTCGATGCGGCGAGTATGGAGGAACTGGAACAGAGCGTCAGAATCCATGGAGTCAAAACACCGATATCGATTCGCCCCCATCCCACGGAACAGAAACGCTGGATCTTGAATTTTGGCGCGCGCCGACTCAGAGCCTCCAGAGCCGTCGGAAAAACTACGATCCCCGCCTTCATCGATCGTTCGCATACGGACTATCAACAAGTAATCGAAAACTTGCAGCGGGAAGATCTGAAGCCGCGTGAGCTCGCGATGTTCATCAAGAAGAAGATGGACGAAGGAGAAAAACAGGCTCACATTGCCGAGCTCCTCGGCGTGAACCGATCCATGGTCACGAATCACTTGGCGCTCATTGACCCACCGGCTTGTATCGAAGAGATTTACACGTCAGGGAAATGTTCCTCCGCCAAGACGCTCTACGATTTGCGGAACCTGCATAAGGAGTTTCCTAAAGACGTCGAACGGTGGTGTGCGACCGATCAGGAGATCACCCGTGCAACCGTGTCGGCCTTATCCGCCAAACTGAGAGGCACACAGAAAACACCCGTCTCCCCTTCAAAGAGTGAACGTAGTAGTGAGAAACAGAGGAACAGTCCGGTACCAGCTCTGCCGTCTTTGATCGTCATGTTTCAAGATCGATCAGGCACTGTAGATCTGCGGCATGCCCCACAACAAGCACACCACCTGATCGTCAATTTTTCGGATGGGAAGCAGGAGGAAGTACCGGCTCGGCAGTGTCACATCGAACAGATTATTTTCCCTTAGTCCTTCATCAATTCGTCCCTCTCTTCAATCCAAACTGGGGAGAGGGACAGCCTGAACATCCTCGCCCGCCACAATTCTTTCGCTCCTAGCACCAGTTTTTCTACACGCTCATATCTCGCCAAAATCTCGTTTGAACCGCGCGAGCCTGGTCGAGAGGTTGTTGGACATGTCCAACAACTGATACCTTGATCGACCATGGCTATGCGACCAGGCTTAAGCGGAGGTCTTCGTCAAAGCTCAAAGAGGTCGGGGATCGATGTTCTTGAACCAGATCGTGACTCTCTAGGGCGAGGGCATTCTGTTGGACATGTCCAACAGAACTGGCTCCCCTCCGTGGCTCCAGCGCAGACAATCTATTGCCTGATTCACTGTGGCCGCTCTGCGTCAAAACAGCACGACAACCTTCGCGCCGGCTTCATGAGCAACGGGAACGGGACCTCATTCCTGGGTGACTACGTGTCGGGATGGTGCGCTGGGCCATAGGTGGCTTATCCGACTTGTACCCCTGCATGACGCCGCTGCCGCCACCCATAGCCCAGCAGCAACAACGGGCCTACGCCTGTTAAGACGGCACTGCTGGGTTCCGGCACTGTCCCATTCGTTGCTAGTTGATAACTGAACGGTCCTCGAAACTACCCGTGCCCCCAGCCGTCAGGCTTAGTCGTGCGGTGAATGAATTGCTACCCCAATCAATCCTGACATCCACAGCTTGCGTCGCGGCAAAAAATATTGTGTTGTCATTGATGGTTGGACTCACTGATGGATCAGAATCAGTCCAGAGTACGATCGTCGATGGTACGCTGAATGACCAGACAGTTACGGCATTCCCGTTGGATGTGAAGGTACCGGTGAACCCACTGGTGAATGTGTAGTCGCCAGCGACGGGGATCGCGTGACTTGTTGCCGGGATTATTGTGGTTACGCCAAAGACCAGTGCAAGCCCGAGTAGGACGACTCAGACTGAAGACAAATGCTTTGTATGGTGTGAATGCATGATGGCTCTCCGGTTGGTGTGAGGACACCCGTGCGTGGGGGGACCTAACCAGGCTGGGAGTATCCCACAGGGTGCAGCATCACGCAATGATAGGAGTGTCCGTACGGGGGCTGGCTTTCGCCATCACATACCCACCTCTTCTCGTATTCGTCTCTGCTGGAACAAGGGAGGCGTTACCCTCCAGCAAAGACCGGGCGGAACCCTGCCTTGGTGAGAATGCGTGCGACCGCGTCACGCTGATCTCCCTGAATTTCAATCCGTCCCTCTTTAACCGTGCCGCCTGCGCCGCAGACTTTCTGCATCTGCTTCGCGAGGAATTCTTTCTCCGCCTGACCAATCCCAACAAACCCTGTGACCACCGTCACGGTCTTGCCCCCGCGATGCGCCGTCTGGCGAAGGATGTCCACACGGCCACGATTCTTCTTCGGCACGTCGGAGGCCGGAGCGCTCTGGCTGCAAATAGGTTGCGTTGATGAAGCATGTGGCAGTTCTGCCTGCTTCAAGGCGACGAAAGGACTCGTCCACTTGATCGGCCCACCATCGGTTGGAACACGTTTCTTTTCTTTCATAGGACAACTACTCGGGGGGAAAGACTACAGGGATGAGAGGTATTCGACAAGGGGCTGAAGCTGGATCTCCAAGCCATGAGAATCGCACGCATAGCCAGTTCCTGATCTTGCACCGTATATGATCCGATCGTTGTTGCCATCACACTGCTTCGATGAGTCGAGATACAGCAGGAATCACACAGTCGTTGCACAAACAGGATGTCCGCTCTCGTGGTGACGTCAGATTTCGATGAAAGACATTTACCGGGAGGATGATAGATGGTAGTGGGCACTTTCATCTAGCTTGACTTCAACCATCCTTTCAATACATCGGAACAACCTCAATAACTAGCTCACCTTCCTCATCTCACTTGCCGGCACATTAGTGATAGACTACTAAGGTACCTGTCAACTTGCTGAAGGCGGCTTCAACCCACTACGCACGTTGGGATCAATTTGAATCACACTGAGCTAGCTCGACGTGTCACATCATGTCGTGTTGTCCATGCCTCTGGCTCATACTTAAGCCTACCTTCAATACGGCCGACATCATGAGTGGTAAGAACCGCCACCGACCATACTTGAGAACCACACATCGACAAAGGGGGCCATGGTGATGAACGCACAACTCGATCAAACCTGTGTCAATACGATCCGTACCCTTTCCATGGATGCCGTGCAGCAAGCCAACTCCGGCCACCCGGGAACACCGATGGCCATGGCCCCGGTTGCCTACTGTCTCTGGCAGCGAGTCATGCGATTCGATCCGAACGATCCGATTTGGCCGAACCGCGATCGGTTCGTGCTCTCGATGGGACACGCCTCGATGCTCCTCTACTCTCTGCTGCATCTGACGGGAGTGAAGGCGGTGAATCCTCAGTATGAACGGCTGGGCGAACTCTCAGTGCAACTGGACGACCTCAAACGATTCCGCCAGCTCAACAGCAAGTGTGCCGGACACCCGGAATACCGCTGGACCTCCGGCGTGGAGACGACGACTGGTCCGCTTGGGCAAGGCATTGCCACCAGCGTGGGAATGGCGATCGCTGCCCAATGGCAAGGCCACTATTTCAATCGTCCAGGCTTCGACATGTTCGACTACAACGTCTACGCCCTCTGCGGCGACGGCTGCATGATGGAAGGGGTCGCTGCCGAAGCGGCCTCCTTGGCGGCGCATCTGAAACTGTCCAACCTCTGCTGGATCTACGATAACAATAAGATCACGATCGAAGGCCACACCGAGTGGGCCTTCAGCGAGGACGTGGCGACCAGATTCATCGGCTATGGATGGAACGTCACGCGAGTCGGCGACGCCAACGATCTCGACATGCTCGAACGGGCCTTGACGACGTTCAAACAGGAAGCCGGGCGACCGACCTTGATCATCGTCGATAGCCACATCGCCTACGGTTCACCAAATAAGCAAGATACCCACGCGGCGCACGGCGAACCGCTCGGCGAGGAAGAAATCAGACTAACCAAACGGAACTACGGCTGGCCCGAACAGGAAAAGTTTCTGGTGCCGGATGGCGTCCGGGAGCATTTTCAGCAGGGTATGGGCAAGCGCGGGCACGAGGCGCGCACAGTCTGGATGGCCAAGTTCGAGGAGTATCAGAAGCAATTTCCCCAACTCGCCAAGCATCTTTCCGATATGCAGCAGCGTCAACTGCCGGACGGATGGGACAAGGAGCTGCCCCTGTTCCCTCCCGACGCCAAAGGCCTGGCCGGACGTGATGCCTCTGCCAAGGTCCTCAATACCCTGGCCAAAAATGTCCCCTGGCTCTTGGGAGGCTCCGCAGATCTGGCTCCTTCAACCAAGACTCGCTTGACCTTCGAGGGAGCCGGTGATTTCACTGCGAAGGATCGCGGTGGCCGCAACCTACACTTCGGGGTCCGAGAGCATGCCATGGGCTCCATACTCAATGGGCTCTCCCTCTCCAAAGTGCGCCCCTACGGTTCCGGGTTCCTGATCTTCAGCGACTACAGCCGCGGTGCGATCCGATTGAGCGCGCTGATGGAAGTCCCCGTCATCCACATTTTCACGCACGATTCGATCGGGGTCGGCGAGGATGGACCGACACATCAGCCTATTGAGCAGCTCGCGTCACTGCGCGCCATTCCGAATCTCATCGTCCTACGCCCTGCTGATGCGAACGAGGTCGCGGAAGCCTGGCGCGTCATCATGCAGTTGAAACATGAACCGGTCGCGTTGATCCTGACCCGACAAGCTCTTCCGACGATCGACCGCTCCACCTATGCCGCCGCATCCGGTGTGGCAAAAGGCGCTTACATATTAGCCGACGTTCCTGGAGGAAGACCGGACGTACTGCTGCTCGCGAGCGGCAGCGAGGTCTCGCTCTGCCTGGAGGCCGCACAGCAATTGAACGCCGAAGGCATCAAGGCCCGCGTGGTGAGCATGCCCTCCTGGGAACTCTTCGAACATCAACCGCAGGCCTATCGCGACAGCGTCATCCCTCCGAACGTGACGGCGCGGGTCTGTGTGGAACAGGCCTCCACGTTTGGCTGGGCACGGTATGCGGGGCTGACCGGCGAGATCATCGGCATGAAGACGTTCGGCGCATCTGCACCCCTCAAGGAACTCCAAAAGAAATTCGGCTTCACGACGGTCAACGTCGTGGCGGCGGCAAAAGGGCAGCTTCATTAGAAAAGCAAAAGCGGCCTAATGTGCCTGGAGCTACTCTCTATCTTCCTGCACACCCCTTGACCCGACACAGATTCGGGTTTCCCGAATCTGTGTCGGCAGGAATGACAGCCTAGAGTCGGAACTTCTGCCCATCTCTACCAATGTCATCACTCACGGTTGGCATCGTACTACTACGCAATGCGGCTCTTGCAGTTCTTCCGGACTTCGTCCATGCTACCCAACATGAACCCGATAAACACCGTATAGCACAGGCCGTCATCAGTATGGTTTTCACTCTCATTAGGAGGCCTCACCATGATACCGACTTTATCTCTGCGCACTAGCCTCATCGCGACTCTGTTGATGCTGTCCGGGTGTGGGTTGAACATATTTGCCAGCCCCAAATCACCGGTCGTGATCGACGATATCGAAAGTCGCGTAGGAACGTTAGCTGTTAGTACCGATCGGAGGGTCGTCCTGGTTCGGCTGGAGAAAGATGCTACAAGTGCAGCTGGCCGGTTCTGTGCGGAACCGCCACTCGACACGGATCAGAATGTCACGAACGCGCTCGCGACCATACGAGACCTCTCAAACGAGAAGCTCGATGCGAGTGTGAAAGAAGAATTGTCCCGGACCTTCTCGCAAATTTCTCATACGCTTGTTAAACGCACGCAGGGTCTTCAACTGTACAGAGCCGCCATGTACAACCTCTGCCAGAATTATCTCAACCATGCCATCAAGGAGGAGGCCCTCCAAGCACAGGCAACAAAAATTTTGGAAATGTCGGTGAAGTTGATCGAACTGGAGCTCGCACGGACACCAGGGAAAATCAGCAAGCCCGTTCTGCATGCTCCCGCAGCAGCGCGCCGGTAGGTTTCGAACGAGAGCACAGGCCGCTCACGGACATGGTGACTGAACTGCCTGCGTGAGTAGTGGTTGTATCGGAGAGCGCCTACGGCAACTGCGTGCCGCCTGCATGAGCGTATTGCACTGGGTTGGGAAGAGCCAACGACGACGGTGGCACGGTCTCGCCCCCGTCAGCTCGCCAGATGCGCAATAAGCGGTCGACCATCTGAAGATAGTTGTGATGATGCAGATTTCAGGATGACGCCGATCAGCCTGGAGTAACGGTATCTTGGTCCTAACCAAGCCCTACAGATATACACCCGTGTGCCACCTATCGAGACTGCACCATCGGCAGTTCGCGTGACTCGTCTGCGGCTTGCTGGATCTGCAAACGTTCGAGGCGAGAGGCTTCAAACACATTGTGCAGCATCTCATCCGACACCTGCGTCAGCTGCGCCGCCGCATCTTTCATGTCGGCATGCTCGACCAAGCGCGACACTACCTCAGCCTTCGTCGCACCCTTCTTCTGACCCATGAAGGGTTTGAGCAGGAGATAGAGCACATCTCGGATCGGCATATAACGAAAAAACCGACGGAGAAGCTGAACGGTCTGACGGGGGTAATGGATAAGTTTGTAGCGAAAGAGCTTTTTGATCCCGGCCTGTCTGACGCGGTTGATTGTTTCGCCTGAGAGGCAAGTCGGATCGATTTCTGAACATTTGAAATACTTGTACCAATCTGTGGTTTCGTTGACCAGCCCGCGTTTAACGTACTCCTGCCACAAGGGTGTGCCTCGATAGACGCAGAGCCGGTTGAACCCAAACGTATCCAGCGGAAGGGCCGACGCGAAGTCGAAGGTGGCTTCCATATCCTCGACCGTCTCGTCCGGATTGCCCACCGTGAAGAACCCATGCACAATTTCTACGCCGGCTTTTTTCGCATTTTCAACGGCGGTTGTGACCTGATCCAGCGTCTGTTCCTTCTTCAAGCGATCGAGAATCTTCTGGCTGCCGCTTTCAATTCCGAACATCATTGCGCCACAATTGGCCTTCGCCATGGCGGGAAACAGATGTTGGGCGACCGAATCGACACGCCCCTCGATGCCCCAGCGGATCGACAGCTTCTCGTCCATGATTCCGTTACAAATCGCCTCGATCCGCTTGGGCTGAAGTAAGAAATGATCATCGACGAACCCGACGGACTCGTAGCCGAGTGCTTCGAGGTGCTTGAGCTCTGCGACTACATGCTGAGGACTTCGGGCTCGCCACTTCCCCTCGTTGAAAATCGGGATGTCGCAGAAGATGCACGGCCAGGGACATCCCCGAGACGTTTGCATCGTTGTGAACCGTCTCATGGAGAGGACTACCGGAACATCCAGCGGCATGGATTCAACATAGTCGAGCTCCAGGCTCTCGCGATCCGGAAAGGGCCACTGATCCAGGTGCCGTTCCGTGGGGCGATTCGGATTCTGGACGACCTGGCCATCCTTCATCCATGTCAGGCTTGCGACAGCTTGGGGGTTTTCCAAGTTCGCCAACAGATCGAGCAGCAACTGCTCGCCGTCGCCACGACACACAAAATCAACTTCGGGACATTGTAATTTTACCAACGAGGCATTCAAGCTGGCGAACACGCCGCCGAAGGCGAGCTTGACCTTTTGGTTGGTGGCGCGAATCTCTCGCGCCAGCATCTTGGCGTAGGGATAGCTGGTGGTACTGAGAAAACTAAGCCCGACGAGCGCCGGTTGCTCCTGGCTGATCCGGTCAATGATGACCTGGTTCGGCGTATCGGGGTTCGCCTGATCGAAGAGCACACATTCGTGCCCTGCTTGTTTGATCACGGATGATAAGGACATGATACCGATGGGAGGGAACCCCATCACACGAACATTGCCGTTCGCAGCCCGCGTTTTCGCCGGAAGCGCATAGAACTGCGGATCACGCACGTGGATGAGAAAAACGAGCAGACAAACTCCTTGATCCGATCTCGATCACACACGGAGAGAATGACGACGGAGTGAGTGAAGGGAACTGGGAAAGGCACAGACACGACTAGCCCGAGGAAAAGACCGTACCATCCACCAATTCCCCTGTCAACGACGATGCGACGCGTGCTCAGCAGCCCTTACTGGGGAGCATTCTGATCTGCTAGATGTTCATCCTGCGCCTCATCAGCTTCGTCCTTGGTGGATTCCCCTTTTGAAAGCAGTTCTTCGATCTGTGCTTCCTGGCACGTCAAGTCGCTTTCATTGAGCACCTCTCCATCGGCCTTGCCGGATTGGTGAGTCTTGCCTGCCCTGGCATCTTGACGATGATCGTTCATATCCGAGATCCGATCATGCCTTCCGCGATGTTTCGCTCACTCCCATATACGATGGACCTCGCTCACGCGCTCCACCCCGTCGATCTTGTCGATGACCCATTTCACATCATCTGGAATCTCGACGACTTTCAATTCAGCGGCGTATCCGTTGGCCGCCCCCCGGAGTTCTTCCACAATCTGCACGAGCTTTTTGTCATCACGCGGAATGAGTGCACCGCAGCGATTCAAACTCGGTTCCTGTGGGCCCGCCGCAAGCGGCCAATGCGCGCCCCGATCGATCTCCTGCAACGCCTCCGCCTGCCCAAGCTCGCGTAATCGAATGAACGCCTCATGACTCACGAAAAAATGCTCATAGCTTTTATTGATGACGATCTTTTTCATCTCACCTCTCCCTGTATCACGCTCTCGTCTTCATCAGCAGTCGGCCGACAAGACGGTGGATGCGATGACGGTAGACAAGAGCACTTAGGACGCCGGCGCCGGATCCTTATACCCGATGTAGTTTCCAGACCAGTGGGCATACCGTCGATTGGCCCACGTGCGGACTTCCTCTTTCTGCAATTCTCCATACCGCTTCTGAATGACCGAACCGAACGTCGCCAAATCCCCCTGGATCTCCGTCAAATCCTCCGCAGTAATCTTTGACCAGTAATCCTTGAGCGGTGTTTTCAATTGATTCCAGAACTGCCC
Organism: Nitrospira sp. UW-LDO-01; assembly: GCA_002254365.1. Taxonomy (GTDB): domain Bacteria; phylum Nitrospirota; class Nitrospiria; order Nitrospirales; family Nitrospiraceae; genus Nitrospira_D. The sequence continues at coordinate 9,649 of NIUT01000146.1, read as the reverse complement.
AAACTGTTCCTGATTCATCAAGGGCTCCTTGGTAAGTGGGTGGAAGCCTCCGATCCTCGCCGACCGCCGCCCACACTGGGACAAGCCATCGGGCAAATACGGGCGGAGACTCAGCGTAAAAGCGGCGGACACTAGAGAATCAGACGCGCGAGAAAGGGAGCGATGCGCGAGAGATGGGATAGTCGGCGTGGCTCAGTACGTGTCGCTTAGCCTACAGGGACAACCACGAGTGTGTCAATGGAGCAGCCCGATGAGATCGGAGCTGTCAACACTCCTGCTTACCAGCTGAACCGCTTCCTCAACCAAGCTTCACATAGCTTGTGCCTGCCAGCCCAACGTCTTTCCAACTCTGCATGGACGTTCATTGAGATAGTTGGACGTGCGATAGGATCCAAGTCGAGCACAGTCGCCACACGCAGCGATCCGAGCACCGAATGATCAATCTGGGAATCTATTCGAAGTCGACCACGCATGAGTTTGAATATGTCAGGAGAGATGACGGCATGCTTTGCGTGGCGAGAAACAGTACATCGCCGGCATCCGAATTATGCAATAGTTGGTTCGGTTCTTCTGCCCAATGGCTGGATCCAGCACGTGGCCTTTTCTAGACCCGGTTGGTTTGCACAGCGCATCCCTCCTTGAACATGAGGTGAACTCCATCGACGCGTAATTCAAGATCCGACCCTTATCACGTGGTGTTGGCGTCGAACTGGATCAGTTGCTTTCCTGACAATAGCCCTAACGGTGACTAGGTCTTCTTCTCTGTTGCTCATTAGGTCCGCTTTTGAGCTATTCTACGAACCATACAAACAACGATGCTCGCTTGGTTCCGCCAAGAACAAGCCATGATAAGGAGAGGGTATGCACACAGCCAAAAGCCAACTTACCCACGACACAGTGGCCGTGATGGTATTTGTTTTCGTGCTTGGCTCTCTCTCAATGATCTGGCCCAGCATCCTTGCCCTCAGCTTTGGTCTCTTTCTACTGATCCAGCCGTTCGGGATCGGACAGGAGATCACGATGCTATTGGGGACCGAGGTCACGAATGTACCAATGGTCCTCGCCTCTTTTTTAGGATCCGATCCTCTTTCCATTCTTTTGTAGCAACCGCGTAGGTCCACGCCTTGCACTCCCAACATCGAGCGACTGCTCGTCGCGTGACAGCCAATGAGGACTAAGCCCTGCAATCCAACATTGTCGAAAGTCGGTGGCTGAAATCCCGTCGACTACACGAACCGTTTCCACTAAAGACTCCCGACCCCTTTGTTGTTTCCTACGGATGTGCAGAACCAGAGGAGAGGTGTGCCCACTTGACCAGAGCCTTCTAATGGGCGGCACCTTCTCCTTTGCCTCTTTACCATGACATACCGACGCCCATTGAGAGCGGAGCAAGATCATCATGATCGCAATACCTACCCCCCCTCTATGCCCCCACTGAGATGATGAACGTGACATGCTGGACATGTCAGAGATGTATTCGTTCCTTGTCGCGGTCCCTGGTTAGAATTTGAAGACCAGCTTCCTCAGCATAATGATCGCCGTGGGAATCGCTGCTCCATACCCCGCCCATTCCGCCTGTTTCTGCCAAGCCATGTCCGCTTTCCGTTGCCGTTCTTCTTCGATCTCTTTCTGGAGCGCAGCGTTTTGTTCTTGCAACAATTCGGTCTCTTTCTTCCTCGTCTCGTTCAGCCCCTCCAACGTTTCAACATAGCTTCTCTGTTTCTCGAATATGTCCTTATACTTCGCCAACCACTCTTGCGACTCGGCAAGAAACTGCTTGTTCTGCTTGACCTCACCCAGCACTTTGACGAACTGGTCACGCGGCACCGCAACGATTTTCTCCTCAGCCTGGGCGATGGCAGGGACCAACAGTATGGCAAGCAGCAGGAAGATCATGATGTATGTTCCTCCACCTTGAGGTACCAATCGAATTGTGTTTTCCTAGTATCTAGCATGAAGATCATTGTATTCAATATGGCGATGTGACGATGAACGACGTTCGGCAAATGAGCAGAGATCATTGGCACTCCTTAACCGTGACATCGACTCCCAAGGTCTCCTTCGCCAGCTGTACCAAACCCGCATCCGTCTTCGTTTTCTTCTGTACGGTCTGTTTCACTTCCTTCTTGGGAGCATTCATCGCGTCAATTGCACGCGCATAGGCAGCCAATTGTTGGTGCTGCTGCCCAAGCTCGCGTTTCTGGCTCTGGGTGAGATCTTCTTTTTCTTTGATAATCTCTTGAAGGCGTTGAATCTGTTCTTGGAGCTGTTGGTTCTCTTTGTTGAGTTCGCCGTTGGTTTGATGCAAGTGGCTATTCTCTTGATTGAGTGTGAAATTAGCTTCGTGAAGATCGCCATTCTCTCGATTGAGAATAAAATTGGCGTTGTGAAGATGGCCATTCTCTTGATTGAGTTTGTAATTAGATTTGTGGAGCCGGCCATATTGACCATTAAGCAGATCATACTGAGCGTTGAGCTGGTCATTCTCCGCAATGAGCTCGAGATTCTTCTGCTCCAGCACCACCTGGAACCCAGCTGCTGGGGCGACGTCGATTGCGGCTTCGACCGGCTCAGGCGCAAATGCGTTCGTCTCGTTCTTCAGGTTCGATATCATGGCCTGCCCAATGAAGAAGAGGATCACCGCAGCAGCGAGGCTATAGCTCAAGGCATGGGATTTAAGATGATTCAGCATGCATTACCCTCTTTGAACCTAATTCTCTGCCAACTGCCACCAATTCCAATTGCTGAAACGCATAACACTCCGTAACCACCAGCGAGATTATGCCAGCAAAATCTTTTCCCTTGTTCAAATCATCTTTCCGCACGTCTTGGAAAGAACAATGGAACTCCTCTATCCGATGGCCCCATTATTATTCTCCTAATCTTCTTTTTACGTCAAGAGTGTCGAGTAGGTTTTGTACGCACTACAGCAATTATGCTTATTCCCGTTTAATAATCGCCACTTACGTACGAGCGCTTCTCACGAGAGGACGAAATGTTACGGATGACGACCTACAGGACTTCAAATAGGTACGGTGTCAGACGATGTGGCTCGTCTACTGATCGCATAATCCAGCATTGCAGGATTGGCTATGAGGCCCTTTGTCATTCCCCCTGAGTTCTTACGGGAATCACCGACGTGCGAATACTTGAATCCCCCACTTTGCGCCGCAGTCGTAGACACAGGCGCGGCATGGCTGATTTTCTTTGTCACCGTGTCAGGCTCCTCTTCTAGTAACGGCTTTGATGGCCCACTACCGATCTTCCCTCAATTTTGTGGACACTAGGCTCAGGACTCATTCAGTTTGCGGGTTCCCTCCGCAAGTAATCTGTGCTTCACTAGCCCGCATTATTCATAACTGTTCGTGGCGAAACCGCCCAGCCGCGTTGTGAGATCGGCGCGCGGAGCCCGGAGGTCCTGAGGCGTACTCATGCAGTACGTCGAAGGTCTGGAGGGCGAGCCCGTCGGCCGCAGGCTTGTCGCAACAGCGGATCGG
>NIUT01000146.1:0-6131 GCA_002254365.1 Nitrospira sp. UW-LDO-01 | reverse complement strand
TTCATGACTGTTCGTGGCGAAACCGCCCAGCCGCGTTGTGAGATCGGCGCGCGGAGCCCGGAGGTCCTGAGGCGTACTCATGCAGTACGTCGAAGGTCTGGAGGGCGAGCCCGTCGGCCGCAGGCTTGTCGCAACAGCGGATCGGTGGTTGCAGCGGAAGAGTCATGAATAATGCGGGCTAGGGCGGGAGGTGGCCATGAGTGAGGAGTTTCTGTTGGCCCCGCAGCAATTGAACCGGATCAAGCCCTATTTCCCCCTATCGCACGGTGTCCCCCGAGTGGATGATCGACGGGTCATGAGCAGGATCATCTCTGTCATCCGGTATGGTCTTCAATGGAAGGATGCCCCCAAAGCCTATGGGCCGTACAAGACGCTCTACAATCAGCTTGTGCGCTGGAGTCGGGCGGGAATCTTCAACAAGATCTTTCGCGAGTTGGCGCGACAGCCCGAGACCAGAGACTGCCTGATGATCGACACGACCCATCTGAAGGCCCACCGAACGGCGGCTAGTCTGCTCAAAAAGGGGCAGCGCCCCGCTGTATTGGCCGCACAAAAGGTGGTCTGAATTCAAGGCTGCACGCGGTGTGCGATGAGACGGGCACACCCGCGATGACACGGGCGCCCGATGCTTCCTGCCAGCCATTTCCAAGCGAACCAGCTGATTGCCGACTGCGGCTCTGATACCGACTGGTTCATCGCCGCTCTGAAGAACCAGGGGATCACACCGGGTATCCCGCCGCGCAAGAACCGAACGATACAACGCCGCTATAACAAGACCCTCTACCGCCAGAGGCACACAATCGAGAGCATGTTCGGGCGGATCAAGGATTGGCGTCGGATTGCCATGCGCTATGATCACTGTGCCCACACCTTTCTCTCGGCAATCTGCCTCGCTGCCACCGTCATCTTCTATCTCAAAGAATGAGTCCTAAGCCTAGGCAATCCCAAGATTTTAAGCACTGAACGCGTCGGCATTGGCTCAATGATTAGCAGTATTCGCACATTTCTAAGACTGGAGTCCGCCAGCGGCATTCTGCTGATTCTTGCCGCAGCACTCGCCATGCTGTGCGCCAATACCGATCTGAAGCATCTGTATGAGAGGCTTCTACAGATTCAGGCCGGAGTTCAGTTTGGGGAGTTCCAGATTCAGAAACCCCTTCTTCTCTGGATCAATGATGGCCTGATGGTGCTGTTTTTCTTTGTGGTCGGGATGGAGTTAAAACGGGAGCTCCTGGAGGGGGAACTCTCCGATAGGGCGAATGTGAGACTACCGGCGCTGGGCGCTCTCGGCGGGATGGTAGTTCCCGGACTCATCTATTGGTGGATCAATTATGATAATCCCGCTGGTATGGCTGGTGGTACTCTGGCTGACACTCGGCGCAACCTCGTCGCGAGCAAAGACAGTTGAATGAACACGAGCCTCACTCATGCCGATCCGTTCTCAGATCAACAACTGTGGTAACCCGTCGGAAACTATGGCAATCTAAACATCTTGCTGCCTATCAAAACTTCACTCAATCATAAAGTTTGACTCCTCCACAAGGCGGCTGTTACACTCACAATTCTTCAATTTTGCTGTCTCTCCGCGCACTCCTTGTACTCACTCTCCGTCTTCGCGCGATAGCATAATGTTCTCATACTCGTCTCATTGGATGGCATGTGCCGCCGTTCGGGGGTGAGTAGACTCAGTGTCGGCAGGACGACAGAGCCACCAGGCTCCTCCGGTTGAGGAGTCTGTGGTCGAGGCACCTGTCCATACCTTAAGGAGTTGTCATGAGTTTCTATTCGACTCAGCGAGTTCAGAAAAAACTCAAGAAATCTGCCCCTAAAAAACCAAAGATCCGGTGGCACCTCCTGGGGCTGGCTGATCCAATCCCGCGCCATAGCGCATCCTCCATTGACGTCATTAGGCAAGGAGTCGCTTCGTTAGCGAAGGAGTACCCGTTTGCGTTGCATGAGGCAGAAGGAGCGCCAATTATGAGGCAGAAACCAAACGCTCGCCGAAGTAAGGCGCACTGAACAGACACGCGACCACCTGTACACCACTCGTCGCTTACACGAAAAATAGGAACGGCACACCAATGTCTCTCTTTCAGAGTTCCGTCCAATGGTTCGTTCAGAATCCCCTCGCTGCGGCAACCGTATTGTACATTGCGGGAGTCATCAGCGTCGTCGTCTACACCTATTTCGAGCTACGAGATCAGCAATAGACTCGTCTGTGCTCACAACGGCTTTGCGGGGAGAGGAATGAGCAAATCTGTCGTGTATGTGGGAGGTTTGTCGGAAGACGCGTCCGATGATCACCTCCGCGCCCTCTTGGAAGAGTATGGAGTCGTAGCACACGCTGCCGTCATTCGATACAAACACAGTGGGAAATCTGCCGGCTATGGATTCGTGCAACTGAGCTCGCGCGAAGAAGCCCTAAGAGCGGTGGCTGCGCTGGACGGGGCAAGGATTGGAGGCAATTGCTTGCGACTCTACGTCACAGGAGCTCTGGAGCGCTGACCATGGCGGACTCCAGTTCGACCACGACTGGGGGAGATGTTGAGACAGCCTTGGGAACATGGCCATTCAAGTCCTTGAGACGCAATGAGAGCACCGAAGGAACAACCCCCGAGTGGAATCTCCACATCTGACTACTGAACAAGTCCTATGACGGTCTATGTCGATACGGTTTTAGAAACCTTCTGGGCACAAGGACATGCTGTTGATGATCAGTCCACAAGATGGTGGAGTTGAAGCAACAGTGAAGATTTTCAGGAAGATTAAATAAGCGGCAGGTCCGAGTTAGGGGATGCTCGAAATGCCCCAATGATGCGAAGCTCATCCTCTGATTGGTTCTCTGCCAATTACAACTGCCCCTATCATCCTTCTGGATAACAGTCTTCATGCGTCCCACAGCTTTTGAAGCTGTGATTCGGTCGAAATCTGGAGATGTGACAACTAGACGATCAAGAGACGACCTCACGCCAGTTCTCTCGCTCATCCTCATGCGTGTTTTTCGTTGAATTTAACAAGGGTCCGGCTGTCTCTGACTGGGACGACTCGACTTCACTACCCTACCGATCAATTCCCAAATCCGCATCCCCCCCTCTGTCATGACCGGTAGAGGTCTCGTGAGACATAGGCAGCACAAATCAAGGCTACGGCGACAAACACATTGATACCAAGATCCATGAGCTGTCGATTAAAGACTAAATCCAATTCATCCATGTATGAAATTTGTGATCAGTTGTTAGAATGTGTCGTCTTGACGCAATTACACAGATCTACAGAAACGGTTTCGTCCGCCCTGGCTCCTAGGTTCATGAACCCATCGAGACCGTGTACGACTGTGCCTTCTGGAGTTGTTGCTATCATGATGTTTTGTGAGCCCACATCTAAAGACACGACTCCTGTGAAATCGCTATTCGCATATTCATAGCCAGACTCGATGATCGTTGTGATTCGAATAAACGGGAGAGGCTTAGAAATCAGACGCGCCGGAGTGTGGAGGGAATGCGCGAGAGATAGGACGGCCGACGCGGCTTAGTACGTCATAGAATCACCTTGATCGCATCCGCCACCAGAGTCAGTATTAAGGGTTAGAACGTATTGTGGCTCCAAGATCATCTGCGACGCATTCATGGCTTAGATTTGAACCCATCTCCATACAATCGATTCGTTGTGATGTCGACCCATTACAATGCAGTCGCAGCACCCAAAAGATTCGAATCAGGGAGCAATCTGCGCGTTGTTTTCTCAGAATCATGCACCTACTGTCGGATGGAACGTCGGTTATGAATAGAACCAGTACCTTGAGTGAGCTTCGTAGTTCGTTTGTCTTGCCTTGAATCGACCTATTTCTAGCCCACGAAGTGCATTCACGTTGCCCCGCTCCTTCTGACAGGTTCTGCCCCACTTTCACGGACACCTAGGTTCAGGAGTCATTAAGTTTGCAGGTTTCCTCAGGCAATGATCTGTGCTTCACTATGGCTGGAGGTGGTCATGAGTGACATGTTTTTATTGAGCAGGCAGCAGTTGTACCGGATCACGCCCTATTTCCCAGTGCCACACGGCATCCCGCGCGTGGATGATCTGCGAGTGATCAGCGGAATTATCTATGGAATCCGACATGGTCTGCAATGGAAAGACGCGCCGAAGGCCTATGGCCCGCACAAGACACTCTACAATCGGTTTGTACGATGGAGCCGAGTGGGGATCTTTCACAAGATCTTCTGCGAGTTGTCGCGACAGTCCGGGACCGGAGACGGTCTCATGATCGACGCCACCCATCTGAAGGCCCACCGAACGGCAGCGAGTCTCCTGAAAAATGGACAGTCCCCCGCTGTATTGGCCGCACGAAGGGTGGCCTAAATTCGAAGTCCCATGCAGTGTGCGACGACGCGGGCAAGCCGGTGCACCTGTTGCTAACAGCCGGGCACACCAGCGATGACACCGGTGCGCGATGCCTGCTGCCAGTCTTTCCAATGCCAAACATCTGATCGCCGACCGCGGCTATGATGCGGATTGGTTCGTTACCGCCCATAAACAGCAGGGTATCACCCCATGCATTCCGCCGCGTAAGAACCGAACGACCCGGCGCCGCTACAGCACAACTCTCTACAAACAACACCACACAATCGAGATCATGTTTGGTCGGATCAAGGATTGGCGTCGGGTTGCCATGCGCTACGATCGCTGTGCCCACACCTTCTTCTCAGCGATCTGTCTCGCTGCAACCGTTATCTTTTATCTGAAAGAATGAGTCCTGAGTTGGGGCGATGGCGACGGGAGTTGCGCTAGGCTTCCACGCAGGCGTTCGTAGACAACGGACGATCCAGGGATGAAGAGCTGAGCCAGCTCCGACGGGAGTTGCGGCGGGTGACGAAGGAACGGGATTTTTTGCGAGAAACGGCAGCGTTCTTCGCGGAGCGTCGCGACGAAGTATCGGACGATCCAACGATGCCGCGACACGTTTTCCATCCGATTGATGTGCCGATGTTTGCCAGTCTCCCCGAGTGGGTATTACGGCTGGGCAACGCACCCGCCGAGTGCCCGTACTCAGGACAACACGCGGCTGGTGGCGCGCATGCGCGACCTGCACACGCAGCATGATGGGGTACTCAGGAGTCCGCGGATATGGGAGGAACTCCGCTACGCCGGAGAAGGGTGCGGCCGACACCGAGTGGCCCACTTGATGCGTCCAGCGGGCTTACAAGGTGTCCCGCAGCGGTGGTGCTGGCGACGAAAGGCCTCGGGAACAAGACCGGGGGGAGTTCACAATCATCTTGAACGAGATTTCCAGGCAACGTCACCGAACACCAAAGGGGCCAGCGACATCACGTACGTTCGCACGACCGAACACTGGCTGTACCTCTGCATCGGGCTGGACATGTATTCGGGCAAGGTCACCAGTTGCTGGTCGAAGCCCTGCTGATGGCGGTGTGGCAACGGCCTGACCAGACGCGGATTATCCTCCACTCCGATCGCGACTGCAGTTTACTTCCGATGCGTACCAACAACAATTCTTGGCGGCACACCACATCACCTGCAGCATGAGTGCAATGGGGAGTTGTGCCGACAATGCGACCGCTGAAGGTTTCTTTGGGATGCTCAAACGCGAGCGGGTGAATCGGCGGCAGTATCGAACCCAAGCGGAGGCGAGAGCGGATATTTTTGATTACATCAAGTGCCGCCACAATCCCCGGCAGCGCCGACGGCTTAAGATGCAGTACCAGGGGTGGAAACTCTTAACTCACCTGTCCGTGGAAATGGGGCAGCACCCATCTTCTACTTTCGACACTATCGCCAGTGTTCTCAAGTAGATTTCGGCAATCCGTGACTGCATCGAATTCTATATGGGCACCACAATAGCCAGATATCGTACGGATCTAACGCCCATATCGGATAAGAATCTTTGACTTTTTCCCAACCTCTACACCGAAACACAAAATAAGAAAGCCAGCAGGCTTCTTTTCACCTTATACAAGCGCATACCTAGCTTGATCCTTCGGATGCGTTCGAGCAAATCGCAGCGGACAGGTACTATTCATCCAGGAGGTTAACAAAGTACGCTTCGCTGCCGCGACAAAAGAAAAGGCTCGCTAATCTTTCGATTAGCGAGCCTTCGTTGTAACCCGGCAGCGTCC
>NIUT01000145.1:8551-21742 GCA_002254365.1 Nitrospira sp. UW-LDO-01 | reverse complement strand
AGAGAATATCCTGAGTCCCTTCGAATACAAGCATGTCGATCATCACGTTTGGCAAGGCGGCCTTGAGCGAGCGAATGACCGGCGTGGCTAGGAGCACATCCCCAATTCGACGCGTGCACACGATCAAGGCACTTCGCAAGGCTTGGCTCATATTGCCATAGTACGTGAGGTTAGCCGTAACCCCGCCGGCATCAGGGGAGGCCATGTTGATCAAGCCCAACCGTGGACCGGATGGTCGTTGATCGCAAGAGGTCGTCAAGACGTTGCTGGTTTTCCTGAAGATGACGGCGATCTCGCTCCGGATGCCACAAATGGAAGACCGGAGCAGCAAATCGCGCGTTCTTATGCTTGACCCCGGCATGCAACAGGCGGATCACGAGATCTGAATCCTCAAGTGCCCACCCTTGATTCGACTCGTCAAGTCCATTCACCCGAATCAGATCCCCCCGCCACACAGAGAGATTACACGTTTTAATTCCCTTCCAGCGGTTGGGTGCCCACTTGCGAAACGATCCATTCGGCAATGCGAGCAACGGTGCAATGCGGTTCACATCACGTCGCACCCAACACTGCACCCACCGAAACAGCGTCCAGTCATGAATCGGAATCCGCCCTCGCAGCACCCTGTTTGTCAATTCTTCGGCAAGCAGCAACCGATTGGCCCCCAGGAAAAATCCGGACTCCGCAAGCGCCTTATGAGTCCCCACGAAGCGACGGGAAGGGATACAGTCCCCGTCCGTAAAAATGATGTAGTCGGCCTGTGTCGACGCAATCGCACGATTGCGGATCGCAGCAGGTCGGCATCCTTGATCCTCCTGCCACACATGTAATAGCGGAAATCCGGCGCGTCTCACAAAGTCTCGCACCACGGTCGCCGTCTCCTCCGTTGAACCATCATCAGCGACCAATAGCTCAAATTCACGGTCACGTTGCGCACAATACCCCTCTAGCACAGCGGCCAGTGCATCCGGTCGATTGTACGTCGTGACGATCACTGCGGTCTTCATTTTGATTGCACATCAGGCCTACGAAGCGCGGGTTGTGTAGGCATCGGCCACCTCTGTTGAGCCTCATACCGTTTCGCATATCGATAGAACGTGCCCTCAAAATTTCCGAACGCGATCACAAATCCCGGCCAGCCATCGAGAAACCCCCGCTTCGCCACGTAGTGCTTCAGGAACGACCAGATGCCGTGCCCCAGGGCCGCTCCCATCGACACTCGACGATCAGCGAGCTTGAGCGCACCCAGCGAGGAATAGCGATTGGCCTTTTTCACAACCTCTTCAAAGTCTCTGAACGGAACCTGCCAAATTGCCTGCGATAAGCAGCCAACAGGCTTGCTTGTCAGCAATTCATACCCCTCGTGAACAGGCGACTCCGCATACTTCATCGCCCCTTTCCGAAACAATTGCGGTTGGCGAAAATTCGGATACCAGCCGGAATGTTTGATCCAGCGCCCCATGAAGTAATTCCGCCTGGGCACAAGATAGGCATCGTGCGCTGGAGTACCAGCTAGGACCCTGAGGATTTCATCGCGGACTTCCGGCGTACACTGTTCATCCGTATCGAGGCTGAAAATCCATTCATGGGTACAGGCCTTGATGGCTTGATTCCGCAGATCGCCAAATCCATGGAAAGGGATCTGGACGACGCGAGCCCCTAAATCTCCTGCGATCCGAGCGGTCTCATCCGTACTGGCTGAGTCAGCGACAATAATTTCGTCCGCCCACAGCACACTATTAATGGTGTCGGCGATCTTCTTCGCTTCGTTGTACGCGATGATATACACCGACAAGCTCATGTCGTTTTCACGTCTGAATCGGTCTCTGAATACATGAGACCGGAGAACCAGCAGTAGAGAAGCTTCTCGGTATGATCAACCAGCAAGTCATTAAAGAGGCACCCAACTACCATGATGAGCACCAAACCTTTGGTGAGCAACCTGCGCCCCACGTCTGCGGAAGGACAAATTGATCGCCATTGCTGGACAAACAGCCAGAGCAGTAAGCAGAGTCCGACGATGCCTACTTGAGCCAGGATCATCAGATATTGATTGTGAGGATGCGTCGGGACGTCTACACCCGCCGGTTTTGCATATACCCCATAGGCCTGCATAAACCCTCCCGTCCCGGCCCCAAACATGGGATGATCTTGTATGATTTTGACCGTGTGCCGATAAAATTCTACACGCTCCTGTGTCGCGACGTCACCACCAAGAGAAATCCCTTGCGTCACATTGGACGCTGTCAGAGTCACTCTATTATGGAAACTGGTCGAGAGCTGATAGGCTCCACTGAATAGGAGCACAAGAATGGTCACGGCTCCTGCCATGCCACGCCAGCCAAAGACCGTGTGGAGTGCCAACACAGTAAGTCCCGCCATCAGCACATAGCCGGTTCGACCATGCACCATCAGGACATTACCGGCAGCCAAAACTGAGGCAAGCCCCCATCCCCATCGCACGCCTCGGGATTGAGACCTCCACGCCAAGATGCCGAACAACAGTGCACCAAACGTCATCAGCACATTATGAGTGATGTGTTTTTTGAATACACATGGGTTAGAGGCATTACACCCGTTAACCCACCCGTTTGAAAAAACGCCTGCCCCCAATACAAGCGACAACACCAAGGTCACTGCTAATGAAGCTCCCAAGGCTAGAATCGCACGACTTCGTTCTTGGGCGTCCATCGCCATCGAAATTAGCAGAGGAATCAGCAAGAGATCGGCATATTTTTTTACGGCAAGCACTCGGTCATCGAGAGCCCCTCCTCCCCATAAGGATCCTGCCAGCAACCATCCAAACAACAACAAAACGCTCACCGCAACGGGATTTGCGGTGATTCGACGAGCCCGTTCCTTCCACTCTCCACTGGCAAGCCAACACACAACGAGCAGCACAATAAGAATGCTGTCCGCTATAACCCAAATTGGAATCGTGAAGCCGAGCGCGGTTGTGGTCCAACCTGCTACCCATCTTGCTTTAGATTGTAATCGTTCGAGGGGCACACTCATCATCTTCATGTCGAAACAATCAGGAACTTGCGCAGGGAAGTGGTAGAGGCTCTGATTGCCGTACCCACAGACCGCATCTTTTCACTCCCCTTGCAAGAGCGACCGTGCTTCGGGAAGGAAACTCCTCCAGTGCGAAATTATCTCGGCGGAACGGTCGCACCTCATGACCTAACCGGGTGGCAAGACACAAGGCATAACTGTTTGCCTTCGTTTGACATCCGGTAAGATCGAGCCCGGTCAAGCTATGTATTGACTGTCACTCTGGAGGAGTCCTCGACCGGCATAGTCTGTACCTTTTTCTTACTACCCGCCACCTGAGAATCCGGAACCGGGCAAGAGGTTGCCATCTTCCCTTCGAGCATATGCACGAGCATCGCCAATAGGACGAACATTCCCGCCCACACACCAAGGATGATGACTCGCACGTTGTCCGTTGAGTGATGATATGAAACGGCTAGCCCTCCGCACAGAATCATGACTCCATACTCTGCAAGCACAGTCCGACGATGGCTCCACCCGCTCAGAACTACCCGCTGGTAATAGTGCTCCCGGTGTGCTTCCCAGACCCTTTTCCCGTGTAGAACCCGTTTGACCAATGTCACGCTCGCATCCACAATGAAGGGGGAGAAAATCATGATCGGGACCCATATCTCGAACAATCTGTCTCGAACCCCAAGAATCATCAATGTACCTGCCAAAAACCCAACCGTGATGCTTCCCGCATCGCCCATAAAGATACGCGCGGGTGGAAAGTTATGCATGAGAAACCCCAGCGCACCCATCGCAACAAATGTAGAAATGATCAGCATGACCGGGAACTGTGCCTGCCATCCCAAATAGGCAAGAAACCCGAATCCCCAAAACGTCATTCCACCGGCGAAGCCGTCCATACCGTCCATAAAGTTGTAGAGGTTGGCCATCCAGACCAGCAGCAAGGCGCTCACGGGGACTGCCGCCAGCCCGAGTTGAATTGTAGGCCCTCCAGGAATAGGGATAGCTGACACGGTTAACCCAACACCGGCGATAACAATACAGGCGGCGACAGCCTGTACACCCAAACGGAGACTGGCGGGAAGCCCAATACAGTCGTCGATGAATGACACCACAAAGACGAGTAACATCGATAGGATGATCCACAAACTGCCTGACGCCACTCCTTTCGGCAACACGGCCTTCGAGGGTTGCGTAATGGCCAATAGACTCGCAACCAGAATAAGTCCGATCACGACGCTGCCGATCACTGCTAACCCTCCAGTCTGAGGAGTCGGCATGGCGTGTAAGGTTCGCTCGTTGGGATGGGCAAGAATAGACAGGAAAGATTTCGGTGAACAGAGTCGCTTCGTGATCCACCATGCGACCACAAACGTAACCAGAGCTGGGAAAGCCATCAACATGATCGCTCCATGGTACTCCGTGTTTGTGTCCTTGTCAGCATGTGAGCGTGCTGAGTGCGGATGATTCCCAAAATCACGGATGCGGTATCCACAGGGCGCGGCTGAACTGAGTCACGGGGCAATGCCCCATCTCACCCGCCGCCCTGTGTCATACGACCATTACCCGTTTGGCCGCATGCGCACGGAACCAGCCGGCGGTCTCCGCAAGACCTTGATCGACGCAAAATGGAGGGTGCCAGTCCAACTCTTGCCTGATTTTCGATGGGTTGACCTGGAGAGACTCAACCAGACGCTCAACCACCATCTGCTTTCCAACAACGTGCCCCAAACTACGGAGTATCGGGATAGGCAATGGCCAAAGACGTGCCCGTAATCCCAGTGCCTCGCCGAGTCGCCGAATCAAGTCTGGAGTAGACAGATCCTCTCCGTCACTCACCAAATAGGTTCGACCTGCCGCTCTATCGTCCTCGACTGATCGGATGAGCGTGTCAACCAGGTTCCCCTGGTAAATAAGACTGCGTCGGTTTTCTACTAGAGCAAACGGCAGCGGAATTCCCTTTTGGACAATCTTTAGAAGTTGCAGAAAATTGCCTCCCACACCGGGACCATACACAAGCGGAGACCGAATCACGACGATCTCAAGACTCGTTTGGGATGAGACCATTGCTAGGGCCCGCTCTGCTTCCCACTTTGAAACACCATATGGATCCTGCGGACTTGGGGAATCCTCTTCCGTAAACGGCGCGCTGCTCTTCTCGCCATTTACCTTGATCGAGCTCATGTACACGAACCGACGGACTCCTTGTGCCCCTGCGGCCCGGGCAAGCCGTTCGGTCCAGTCTGCGTTGATTCGATAAAATTCGTGACGTCGATCGGACTCGTGGCCAGCCATAACGTGGACCCGCGCCGCCAAGTGGATGACCACCTGCACCCCCTTAAGCACTTGTTGCAGTTCGGCCGCCGTCGATTGATCGTGTAAGACCACCCAGTTGAGACCACCGGGATGAGAACGTTCTTGCAGTGGTGTTTTGCTTGGATTTCGTATCGTCCCCCGCACCTCATACCCGGCCCTCAGAAGATTCAGACGTAACGCTCTCCCGATGAACCCCGTTGCCCCGGTAACGAGTATCTGTTGCCCCATCTTAACTCGGACATGCCAGGTCAGCCTGGTCGAATTGAGACACTTCGGTATGATGAGAACTTTGCCCACCTGCCCACCGGCTGCGCAGATCGACCAAATCGCCAAGACTGCGGATTCGGCTCTTCACTTCACCAGAAACTCCAATAACTTGGCGGGGTATTTCGAGGAAATCTTCAAGATGTTCGTGTGGATCCCGTTCTCGCGACAGGCGCGTAAGACTTCTCGATTGAGCAAGAGCGTACTGCGCCAACCGCCGGTGCTGATGCCGCCAACCCGCATCCGCACCAGCGTTTCCGGAAGATTGCGGTAGACCAACCTCTTCTCGTGAAAGATTCGTGCGCAATACTCAAAATCGCCGGCGATGCGGTAGTCTGTGCGAAACAGCCCGAATCGCTCATAGACATGTCGTCTGAGAAAAAGCGCCGGATGGGCCGGCATCCACCCCCATGCAATTCGGTCAGGTGTAAACCGTGCGGATCGATATCGGCGAACGGTACGCGCGGGATGCTCCGGCCGGAAAAACTCCACATCCCCCAACAGAGCATCCAGTCGTTCAGCTTCCATGACCGTCATCACGCGGGAGAGCACCGCCGGCCCAGCATAGACATCATCAGCATTCAGAAAGCCGATTACATCGCCGGATGCGAGCATCAGCCCCTTATTCATCGCGTCATACACCCCCAGATCCGGCTCAGACACCAGCCTCGCAATCCGCCCCGACGATTGCCGCGCGATCTCCACGGTCTTATCCTGTGAAGCGCCGTCAATAACAATGTGCTCAAGATCGGAATACGTCTGTACCGCAACCGAATGGATCGTACTCGCGACAGTCGACGCGGCATTGTAGGCCACTGTGACAATGGTGATCTTCATGACACGACATTCAACATGGAACAGTGACCGCCTTGTCCTGTCCGATCCAACACATTCAAATACAGCGCCCTATAACGCTCAGCGACGTCCCTGAGATCGAACTCTGCTTCGACCTTTTCACGTGCCCGTTTCGACAACGCACACCAGCGCTCTTTATTTTCCAAGACCCACTGCATGCCATGAGCCAGATCAAGCGACTCAAACGGTCTCGCCAGATAACCGTTCCGTCTATGTTCGATCAAATCCGGCATCCCTCCGATATTGAACGCCACACAGGGCGTGCCGCACGCAAGCGCTTCCATCACAGTATTGGACAAGTTCTCTTGGAGTGACGGTACCACCACGACATCAACAGCTGAGGCCAACAGAGCCAGGGTCACGTCATCGTTCAAAATACCCATATAGTGGACCGGCAGACCAAAATCCGGCGGAGAGATCGGCCGTGATGCCCCTACGATAACAACTTCGCAGTCGTTTTGATGTTCCTGAGCCTTGCGAAATGTCTGCAGGGCTTCCTTCAGCTCTTGAGACCCTTTACGGTGGCCCATATTGGCATTGAGCGTGCCAAACAAGATCAGTCGCTTCCCAGTCGGAAGTCCGAGCAGTTCCCTCGCCCTCTGTTTATCAACCGCCCGAAATCGCGTGATATCCAGCCCGTTTGGAATAACCTCGATGCGCTTGTCGAAAAACAGTGCACTCTTTCGTGCGCACTCGGCAAGCCATCGGCTGGGGGTCACAACGGTCAGCGAAACCTCAGCCCATTTCCTCCGTTTCTGTCGCCACACCAATCGTGACAAGTCCGTCTCTCGAGAAGAGCCAAGCGCTGGGCACTTCCCGCATGTTCCGACATACCGCCCACAGCCATTGTCATAGTGGCACCCGCCTGTAAACGCCCACATATCATGCAGCGTCCACACGACAGGCGCTCCGCAATCGGTGAGAGCCGACGGATTCAGAAACCCCCCTGCTACCCAGTGCAGATGGACAATGTCAGGCTTCATCCGTCGCACACGCTTCGCATAATTCCCAGGAAGCAGCCCCGGGTAATACACACCGTTCCCACGCCTAGGATAGAAATACGTCGGTAAAATATCGAATTGCGGTCTCATGACCCCTAACAAAGTCTCGAAACGGCTGCGCGGACCATCTACGTAGGGATCATCGCTGCTCTTTGACTGCACAAGCATCTGGGACTCGATGCCGGCCGCTCGAAGGCCACAGTGAAGCCGATACGCCGCTCGCGCCGCTCCGCCACGAATATCATACGTGTTCATCAGCAGCGGTCTCATGAATCGAACGTGTCGACCCCCAATCTGAAACCGTTCACAAGAAGGAACAACCCGCTTAACACAATATCACCCATTGAGCGCTCTCCATATCGGTCTCACCAATGCCTTGATTGGTTCGACGATGGGATGCACAACACGAGACCAGCTTTTCGAGAGCCGCTCCTGCCGACGCGCTTTCTCCCAGTTTGGCTCAGAATCGGTTTTCTGAAAAATCTGCGCATGCCTGACACCAGGAATGGTGCCGACATATGTGCAGCCGAGCGAAGGAACGATATGGCGGAACGCATACCGTAGATGGAAGGTTTGAGGAAGATGGCATTTAATGTCCGGGTAAAAGCAATTCGCCGTCACGATATATCCTCCCACATGGACATGATGAAGCAGGTGTCCGAAGACGTCTAATGGATCGACGATGTGCTCCAATACGTCTTGCGCGACAATGCAGTCCGCACGCCCTGGCAATGCCGCGACAAAGGTCAGATTCGTAAAACTTCTGGAGACAGCGAGGGCAAGTTTTCGCGGGAATGGCTCAACAACCATCACTTGCGAATTTGGACAGAGGACAGCAATCTTTCTGGCAAGGGAACCATACCCGCCTCCATAGTCATAAATCACCTCAAAGGCATGCCCAGCGAGCCACGCAGCAATCCGGTCCCGATGCCGCTTGGAATCTTGGTCACATTCCGTGAAAAGGCCATTGAGCAACCATACGGGTGACTCATAGAACTTTGAAACCGCCTCCTGGTGAGTCTCCGAATATCCGGCACCGGCATTCTCCCATTCACAATCCATCAACTCCCATATTTTCGCCAGATCAAGCTCACTCCCTTGCAGGCGAGAGAGATACGCCAACTCGTCACCAGCCAACTCATGATCGGGGATATCAATCTGAAGAATACGCATCGCGCTAGTCGGCAGCGTACAGCAGCCTACCTTATCGAAACACCTGTTGATGATTAGCCCGTCCCGGAAGCTAAGTACCTCCGCGCCCATCGAAACATCGCACCCAACTGACCTCCCGTTTGCCTGAATAAAGCTTTCTTCACCAGCGCATAGTCGTGATCCACAACTTGTCTCAAACGCGGAAACGACACCGGCTCATCCGAGATCGGCTGTCGCGCCAAGGTCCATCGCAACACTCTCGACCCATGCGTGCCGCTTGCAAAACCGATGTTTCGCACAAGAGAACGTGGCGGAAAGAGCGCCATGCCGCCTCTCGAGAACACACTCAGATACCAGCGAATTGCCCACGAATCGATCTTTCCATCCAGCTGCATCTGCATCATCGTCGCATAGTCGAAATGATCGTCCAGATTGAAGCGCTTCCTCAATGTGCGATCATCGCGAATCTTCTCCCATCCTTGCGCCGATGGATCGAACTGCTTCCACGCCCTTTCCCAAGTACCCCATCCCCAGGATGTGACAAACGGCACAAACAACGCTTCCGTCCGCCTGGAAAATTCTGGCACATGGGCAATATGGCCGGAGATCTGCATGACACGGGCATCGTGCTCATAGGCTGTCAGCGCATCGTTCATGTAGGACAAAAACCTTGAAGACGTCACCAAATCATCTTCTACCACGATGACACAGCCATACGTCTCGCACAGACCGGTGACTCCATCGATTATGGAACGAGCCAACCCGTAGTTGATAGGACGCTCGATGAGTGTGACAGACTGGAACCCGCTGATGGTTCGGATATAGGATCGGACTTCCTCAACTGGCTGCCGTGGCGTTTCATCTGTTGGCGCGTCGGAAAAGACGTAAAGCGGAGTCTCAACGGCAAGCGTATTGGCTGCTAATGCTTCTACGGTTTGCCGGGTGTGATCGGGACGGTTGTAGACGAATAAAGCAACGGGCGCGCGGAACACTACTGACCCTTCTGCGGCAACAAGATCGATTTGAACCAAAAGAGAATATAGGGTGCCAACCAAGCCAGGAACCACAAGGGGCCCTTATGCCGATAGGTAAACACCCCCCAGGCCTTGATTGGGAACCCCTTCGGCCCGAGCAGTTGTTTCCATCGCGTAGAAAGCGGCGTCTGACTGCCTGCATATGGGCGAGGTTGGTCGTTGCTTGCGCACGTCCCGCAGTACCCAGGAGCAATGTAGATGCGACATCCGTGCTTGACAGCTCGCAAGCCATAGTCGAGATCTCCCATCGTGTGCACGAAGGCCACATCGAGGTTTCCAATTCGCTCGACGACGGATCTTGGAATCAACACAATGTTGCCGTTCATCGTATCGCACGCGAGCGGTGTCTCCATATGCGGAGGTGTTTTTTTCCATGAGATCACGCCCGTTGGCTTAAGATATCGACGCCACCCACCATACGTAAACTGGCCCGTCTTGGGATCACGGGTGCTGCCGACAACGATGGTCGCCTCACACGCATCTCGAGCAACTTCCCGGTAGGTATCGAACATTCTCACCAACGCACCCTGATCAAGAAGTGTGTCGTCGTTAAGCCACAGGTAGAAATCGTAGTTCCGGTTGATGGCTTCCTCAAACGCCCAGCGGACACCTCCACACCAAAACAAGTTTCCATCCCCAGTGAGGATCGTGGCGTGAGGAACAAGATCGCAGACTGCTTGCGCCGTTCCGTCGCTTGACCCATCATCCACAAGAAACAGATCGACCAACGCTTCTGGAATAGCCTGAGACTTCAAGAAACGGACGCTTTCAGTAGTGGATGCGACTCTGTTGTGGCAGGCCATGAGGGCCGCAATGCGAACCATGGAAACACCTTGTCCGTGGTGCCCGCCGCCATCGCCCATAGCGCCTATCGTTTCCTAAACTGTAGGACTAAACAGTCCTTTTCACGAAACGGAGATTCGATCATGCGCAACAGGAACATCAATAGGTAACGCATCAACGCTGCATCCAACCAATTTCGGTGCCAATCCAATCGGAATTCCTTTGAATAGAGCGCCGCCTTAAGATTCAGTCGGAACCACGATTCCGGTGTCCGGCTCCACGCCAGGAGCAGATCAAACCCATACTGGTTCGCCAACTTCTTCATTGCGTCACGCGTGTAATGAAAGAGATGAAATGGCGCAAACCATCCACTGACCCAATTGCATCCGAATACTTTTCGCCATATGCTGGCGGCATTAGGCATGGCAAGATACAGCATCCCGCCATTTCTCAAGATCCTCGAAAGTTCCTGAAAAAACCCATGAGGGTCACGAAGATGCTCAAATACCTGCATGAGGTAGACGATATCGAACTCACCCGATGGAAACGGAATACGAGAAAAGTCTTCCACCTTCCTCACATCGTAGCCATGTTTCCGACATGCTTCGACCGCATACGCAGCGATCTCTGCTCCCGAGATCGCCACTCCACGATGATGGAAATCACTCAGGTATCCGGCATGACCGCACCCATAATCAAGGACTCGCGCTCCCGAAGGAACCTCCACGAAATCCCGCGGGTCCACGTCGCCACTGACCCAATGAAACAGCTTTCTGAGGTTCGAATAGCGTGACCCCGCTCTCTGCGAGAGATCGATTTGGTTATCTTGTGAATAGGCATCGTAATACGAGGCCAATTGGTCGTCCGTCGGGAGTGGCACCATAGAAATGACCGTGCACTTTTGACACTCGGCAACTCGCCACACCCCAGGCAATCCCTTCCGTCTATCGCTCAGAAGAACCCCTCCGGTACTATCCAGTGCCTTTTCATAACAAACGGGGCAGCCAAGACCGATAGGAGGCACCTGGATGGAACCCGCTTGCCCTGCTTGTGTTTCAGAAACGATCACGTGATGAATTTACCCGTATCGCGTAAGGAAAAGCACAACACTAATCGCCTACTTTCGTTAGGATAATCAGGGCATGATCAGGGAATCGTGAGGGCAACCCATTATATTTCTTCAGCGTCACCATCCTTTTAAAATGACTCAGCAGCGTCTTGTAGAAAGGATAGTTATACGCAGCAGCCGCATAGGTTGGAACCCAATTTTCAAGCTTGAAGTTAGATAGACTCTCGAAAAACAATCTGGACGGGAAAACAATATGCTCAGGATACTGGACATACCACCAATGAGCACCGGACGCCCTTGCACTCACGGACTGAATGTCGCCCGTCAGTACAATCAACTTGCCCCCCTTAACCAGCTTGTCATGGCAATTATTCAGAAAGGTCGGAATGTCGTAGAGATGTTCGATCAAATCAAATGCCGTGATGATTTCAAACTGATCCGATATCTCATCAAAAGCTTGATAGGGTGTATGCCCTTTGCCGCGTATGACCTCGCGACTGTCATCGGAATATTCCAATCCTGACGTTACACACCCGAATGTTCCAGCGAAGTCGAGTAGCTCACCGGTATTGCAGCCGACATCCAAGACCCGCCCTTTGTCTTTAAAGACTAGGGACATGGCATGCACAACCTCCGAGGTTTTTGACTGATCAAATCGAATTCTTGACCAACGATCGCCAGCTCGGGACATCGAATATAAGGTTGTGGTTGTCGTCTCCGGAATAATATTTTGAACGAATCCTGAAGAACATTGCCCGCAAACCCAAATCTCAGGCTGGTGATTCAAACTGATCTCCAGGGAAGAAAAATTTACTGTTCCGCCATAGGCGGCGGAATCTACCTTATGGACATTACTTGAATGACATAGCGGACAGCCATTTCGCCTAAAACTATTATCCACAAGCGTGATATTCATTGTTCACAATCACGCAATAACCATGGTTCTATTACGTCCCTTCCCCATATATTGCTAAATCCTCTGCGCTATCCACTTCGCCCCACTCTCCAGCGTACGGCAATGCACGGACTTTGACTCCATACCCTGTGATCAGCTGTTGCAACATCCCGGTCATATCCAGCTTATCGCACAGTGTCGAAACCAGTCCTGCACGCAACGATTCGACTTGTCGCCACGAGCCTGGAGTAAATCGCAACAGCCCCATATATTGGCCTTGGACATCCTCGATATGCTTAGGCTTCTGTCCTATTTCAAGCAGATCGCCATTGTCATCTATTCGGAAGGTTTCCGCATCTGATAACGGATCTTCAAAACGGTCCTCCCATAACGCGCGCCAATTCCGATCATAGGTTATTGCCAATTCGGCATTCGTATCCATCAACATTCGTACGGCACTGGCATCATAAAAAATGTCCGAATAGCTCACCACACAGGGTACGCTTTTCAACCATTCCTGCGCACAGGCGAGGGAACTAACCATGTTGGTCTCAGCCCAGCGCGGGTTGTCGAATGGCGTGAGGGCAAACCCTTCGAGCATTTCTTTGCGATACCCCCGTACAATGCCGACTTCAGTAATTCCAGCTCCCTGCAGTGCCGAAATTTGCCATTGCAGTAGCGTCTTTCCGCGTAACTCCACCATGCATTTAGGGCGTTCGTCCGTTAAGTATTTCATGCGGCTGCCCCGACCGGCAGCGAGAATAATGGCTCTCATCACAATTCCATCTCAAGTGAGAGGACGCTCGTCACAGGAGC
>NIUT01000145.1:0-8489 GCA_002254365.1 Nitrospira sp. UW-LDO-01 | reverse complement strand
CCCTGTCAAAACGGTTCAGACCCTCTCGAGTCCACGCCACACTGCACGCCGAGCAAGCCCGGGCATTTCCAGCTACCACCTACCCCTGAATCAATGCCTGAAATCTGTTCATATCTGGGGGTGAAAAGGTGCTTTCACGTTCGGGATGCCACATCCAGCCTTCCCATGGCAGGACCTCATGACGCACAGCCTCAATCGTCCCGTCTTCAGCGCGGGCCATCACCACAAACCCCGGCGGGCAATCGGCCAAAGCAACATTATGGAAACTATTCACCTCGTCCGGCCACTCACCTGAAATTGCTGCTATTTGCAAGTGATGACGGGTACGCACATGACCACTCACCGGCATGAGGCTGCCATTCGCCCACACCGCCATCATCTGCATTCCCCGGCAGATTCCCAACGTAGGCAACCTTTGGTCCTTAGCGTAGGCCAGCAAACAATGCTCGGTGCTGTCACGCTCAGGAATTTCACCGATATCATTGCCGCCTGAAAGCAACACGGCATCTGGATCTACGGCAAATAACCAATCTTGCAACCACATCCTTTTATCATCGCGTTTAGCCTCGGGCATGAAGGTATTGGGTACTGGTACTGGGATACAGCCGATAGCCATCAGCCACTGACACAACCGCTGATCCACTGCATCGCGCCGCTCGCCCCGGTCTGCCCATACATCAACCCGCTGGCTCACGGCCACTTTCAACACCGTGCTCAAGCCAGCACCTCCACCCGGCGCCCGGCGCAATCCACGTGCAGACGAGTAGCCTGTGACCAACGCCGATATAGCATCTCTCCAGCACCGATGACGGCGGGTAAGCCCATTTCACCGGCACGAATTGCCATATGTGAATTAGCTCCACCCCAAGCCGTAATCAGCCCGGCTATGGGACAAGCAAATAACCAGTCGAACCCAGGATCGGCATTAGGAATACAGACAATCGCACCGACCAGTTTCTCGCGCACATTACATCCCGCAATTGGAGCCGTGACTTGCTTTTGGGTTATGAAATTGGGCGACGCTTCCGGCAATTCAAATGCCCACACATCTTCCGGTTGCGCGATTACAGGGGGCAGGGAAAGAGCAAGCGTCTCACTGTAGCGAGCCGCTCCTTCCTCAATGGAGCGAGCAAGGAGGCCCTTTGGATCAGCAGCCGCCACATGGAGTTCCCTGAATACCGCAATGTCGCAGTAAGCAAGACTCTCCTTCGAAAATCCCCATTCCGCTCCGCAACTGGACACCAAAGCGAGAACATCGGACAGGTTACGGGTGAAATGAAACTTTGCCAATTCTCTCAATTCAATTCCAGCTTGCAGGAAATTGAACAATTCAACAGGATTTGACTGCAGACCGTGGGCTTCCAACAGTTGTACTATCTCGCGCATCTGCGGCAATGTCATTGAGAAAGGTTCAGCGGTCTCTTCCAACGAGGGACGTTGATCCCAGTCAAAATACAACTCTGGCGCCTCATCGTAGCGAGGCGACAAAATGTCATAGGTCCCAGGCCGTAAATGTCCGTAGCGCGCCAGAAAGGTGGCTTTGTCTAGGATTACCCGGTCTCTGGCCAATTGGCTACTGACAGTGGACACACTCGCCATAAACGAATCGTAATCGGATTGCGCAAGTATCCCGACCGTAATCAACGATTTGAGCATTTGTATGGCGACAAAGCCTGCCCGCGCTAACCCGGCAAATGGCAAGGTCCCGTAACGCTTGGCGTCTTCCAGCAACCAATAGATTCGCTCCAGTGGGTCCGAGCTAGAAGACAGTAGTTGCTCTCGGCGTTGTTTGAGAATATCCAATTTGGCAGCATCGGACCGCCACAAGCCATCTTGCGGATGTACGATGCGGTTCGTGAGGGTCCGAAGGCTATCGGCAATGGTCTTTTGTTCCTGGGCTGAGAATCTCGCTTCCGTTAGGCGCTCAAGACGTGCCGGTAGATCCAATGTGTAGCATGAAAACACAATCTCGAACTCCACCTTGTCATGCAGAGTGGGCTCGTCTAACAATCGGTCAATGTAATAATCCACCAGACGTCCGGCCAGTTTCTCATCCAAATCCGCCGGAATGAATGAATTGAACGACAGCCTCACATCGATGTAGGGCAACCCGAAGAAGTGCGGCATCAGCGGGAAGCTACGCAGGTTCCGGTAACCATAGTTATTCCGCTGATATGCCCAAATGGCATCTGTCACTAGCTCGCGGTACAGTGACAACGCAAGCGGCTTAGGACGCACTCCGATAATTTCGGCAGGGTTCCAATCCGGCATTACACCATAGACTGTGCGCCGCCCCATCAGAAAAGGATGCGGACGCATCCCGCGTGCTACTTTGTCGGCGATCAAGGTAATCCTCTGCGCCTGCACCTCAGGCAACTGACCGGCTGCTGGCATGACCAATGGACGCACCTGCAAGAGCCATAGGGTATCCGTATCATTTTTATGGGTGACAGCAAACTCGCAATCCAGCGGTACACCGTCAAACAGCGTCAGCAATTCATCCAACAAAGCCACCGTGCCGACCAATTCACGTGGAGGCGGAAACGGTGACAAAGCCGCACCCTGCCATGTTCTTCCGTTATACCCTCCCGTCACCCTGGCAGTATCTGATCCTTCGGTCCAGTTCACCACTCGATAGGATGCGCACGTATTAGGATCATGGGAAAACGCCACCCCAGATCGGACAACGTGTTGCAACATGGGCTGTATCAGCACTTCATCAGCATCGACGGCTGCCCCATACGAGGCAATCACTTGCTCGATCGCGCGTTCCAGCCCATCCGCCGGCACGTCCCGCAAGGTCAGATAAGCCCCGGCATTGGATCTGCTCGCACCGTCTTCCAGTTGGCAACTAGAGCGCACAATCCATGGAACAGCACCCAGAGAAGCAGAAACCTGTGCGAGACAACTTCCGCGATCCCGCCGCCAGTCGGCCACGGTGAACTGCACGAGTCGTGCGATACGGGCAGACTTCAGTCTATGTTGTACCTGCGCCAACGTTCCAGCTTTGGTGGTGAATGTGAGGATCCTGGATGCCATATGCTTGCCTTACACTAATTGAGCAACCCAAATGTTGGTGGAGTACGGAATGCGGATGGTATCTTGACCCAGCCCTCTTAGGTACTCCTCAATGGCCTGAACAACCTTTGGGAAATTTGCGCCAGCCTGGCGTGCTAAGGTTGCATGGGATCGCCACGCCTCCACACATTCTTCGATGGATTGCTCGTGTACCACACTGGCATCCACATGCACCACTGGGCCAAATAAACCGCTTTCCTCAATCACCGTTGCCTGATTTTCCCGGCGTGTACCATAGCCATAACCCACCACCAACGCTTTGATAATGGATTCGATACGGTCCTGAATCGGATCATCCAATTGACGATGGTTCCACATACAAGCAAACCATCCATTCTGCTTAAGGATACGGGCAGTTTCCTTAAGAGCCAGCTGACGATCACATACATTGAATGAACTGCCAAAGGTGACCATATGGAACGACTGGCCTGTTTGGCCCGTCTGTTCACCCGTGCCCTCAAACCAACGCACATTGGGTAACAATGCGGTGCGCTTGATTCCGTTAGCACGCATCGCGTTATTGGGTTCCACTGCTGTGACATCAAATCCTCGAACCGCTAGCATCAACGTCAGATGAGCCACTCCAGCCCCGACGTCACAGATCGCACCCGACTTGAGACTGGCAATGGACAACATGGCATTTATAGCTGGATCCGCATAATCTGGGCGCTTGAGATAAGCATTCGCCAACGTGGTGTAATCCCATTCAGTTTTCATCGAACTTTTTCCCTCTTGAGATGTTTCATAAACTCTTCCGCCACTGCATCAACCGATTTTGATGGGTCAAATTCAAGAACCCAATCTGCCGATTCAGGCTCATCGATGGGCAAGTCCAATCCAGCCACATCTGAAAGTTCACCGGCATCGAAACGCCGGTATATACCTTTGGGGTCACGGCGGCGGAGTTCTTCCACTGGCACTTTTAGATATACCTCAAAATAGCCAGGCAGGTTTGCCCGATTCCAAGCATGGATTTCGCGGAACAGGGAGATAGTGGCAATCACCACCGTCACCCCTTGTCCAGCGATGATTCGGCACAAATGTGCATACTGAAAGGCCAGGGCCAACCGTCCTTCCCGTCCATGGTTCTTGGCATTGGCTGTCGTCGCACCAAATACATCGCGTAACTCATCTCCATCTAAAAATACAACCACTTCTCCACTGACACGCAGCCGCGCAACAATCTTGCCTGCCAGCGTTGTTTTTCCGGCTCCTGAAAGTCCCGTGATCCAATACACTGCCGCCTGTTTCACGCGTTGTACCAACCATTAACCTCTTGAGTTCTAACTCCAAGTGCAACACTGTCAGCCCCTCATGGGCTAGGGTGTTGCCATACGAACATGATGCGATCAACAGCTGAGTGCCGAAGAACGTGCAACCGTCAGTCTAGGGCTCGCCCAAGGGCATTCACCCCGAACCCTGGCGCGGATTTGGGGACGGGCCCCGAGCCCAGTGAGCCGCGAGGTCACTCAGAACCCGACACCCGACTGTCCCTCCCGGGCCTGTACGGCGCAGCGCCACGCAGATATCCGAGCTCACCACCCACGGCGCTCTCGAAAACTCCGTGACCCATGGTTGTAGCCGTCTGTCTGGACACACCTGACCGCGGGCTGCTCGCCCGAGCAGATTGTGGGACGTCTGCGTCGCCGGTATCCGGACGACATGAGCAAGCGGCTGTCTGCTGAAACCATCCAGGCGGGGCTGTAGGTGCTGCCACGTGGTGCCTTGCGGACTGAATGGTTGGCGGCCCTGCGGCAGACGCGCAGGACCCGTCGACCCCAGGCGCGTGGGAAGGACCGACGCGGCCGATCGTGCAGTGCCGGGGCACTGGGAGGACGATCGCCTCAAGGTAGCGCTGAACGGTTTGATCGTGGGCACCCTGCTGGAACGGACGACCCACCTGGTCTTGCTGGCTCGCATGGACGGGACGGATGCCGCGAGGGCGTACCAGGACTTCACGAAGACGCTTCGGCATGTCCCTACCCCACTGCAGAAAACGCTGACCTATGATCGGGGGAAAAAGCTGGCGGAGCCTGAGCGGGTGGCGCACCGCCTCTCGCTCCAGGTGTGCGTTGTCGATCCGCACAGCCCCTGGCAACGTGGACCCAACGAGAAGACCAATGGCTTGCTGCGCCAATACTTGCCCAAGGGCACGGCTCTCTCCACAAATACCCAGCGTAAGTTGACCGCCATCGCGCATCGGCTCAATACGCGCCCATGAAATTGAACTTTGCGACGCCTCTGGAGGTTGACGCGCAGTGGCGTCAGTATTCACCCGTTGCACTTGGAACTTGATACCGCCCCCTTTTAAAAAGATTCCTGCACCGCCTCAGAGAGCCCCTCACACTTGAAGGAAGGTGGATATCATGTTTTTCCATAGCACGAACGATTCTCCACCAGGGCTTGACGGTATGCCGCCTGACCAGTCCTTGGATTTTTCGAATACCATCACCTTCTTTAATCCCGAGCATCAACTCTTCTAACCCCTTCAGTAGCGCAAATGTTTCATACCCGGATAAGCCGGATCTTTTGAGCATATCCTCGTCCAGCGACAAAACAAACTGGAGGGCTTGAGTTCTATTTGCCGAAATATCCGCGCCATTGCTTTCGGCGCACCAAAAGTTTGGTGAAACCGGAAGGTGCTTATAAAAGCCAAGCACGCTGGCATGAGGCATGTAATTTTTCTTGGCGACTTCCACCTGTTGCTCATAGCCAAAATATGCAAGCAATCTACCGGCACCTTCGGCAATTCTCGTGATATTCGCTGTCTCATCCGAAGACTGCCACGTACCGACTTGACTGGCCCGATTGATCAACTCCGTATCTTCAGGATGCTGCTCCCGATATTTCTTTTCAGCAGTGGCAGCTTTCTCAAACGTAGAGTTTTCCAGCGCATCCAAAATTTCCCGGTCTTCGGCTTGAATTCCCACAAAGTGCAGGACATCCCTGATCGTGCGATCGGCGTCCCGCTTGTAATCCTCGAAGCGAAAACACCTGACATTTGACTGCTGTAGCCAGACTTCGTTGAACAGACACCATGTATCGATCTTATTGCGCAAGGTGTATGGATCTGGAAAGTCTAGAAACTCGCCGAAAGCCATTTCCGGCAATTCGCGACGATAACGAGACAACAGCGCGTCACGCGGATCACGCACGAAATATATGATCCGATGCGCTTGATGCCTAGCGGTCGGCCAGTGATGTGTCCACTCAATCTCGATATCTTTGCGGAAATTAAACGTGTGTCGTGAGCTAAGAATCGGAAGCCATTTTTTCAGTCGGACTTCAGCTGGGTTAAGCGTATAGCCTTCCGCCTTGAAACGTTCCCACATTACACCCATCGTCTCTCGGTATGTCTTTATGCTAAGTTCAAGAAAGCAATTGATTAACCACGTCGCCCCTGACGGCTCACGCGGGGAAATGAGGTACAGTTTTTCAGGCTTCATCTGTACTTACCTACTTTTCATCAAGAACTATGGCCGAGCCAACCCGTGGAAACTCTCATGATACGAATCGACAACGGTTCCAACATAAGCCAGCACAGAAATATTGCAGCAATCACGCTCTCCACAATTAGAACACCTGTGATATCAGTAATGAAGTAACCAACGAGCGCAGCACACACGGAAACCGTGAGCAATAATGTAGCACGTACCGCCACTCTTTGAATTTCCTGTTTGAATCCCACAATACCACCGATCATTTGGACAAACCGATAGTATTCAGCCCACGCATTGTAGGCTGTGGTTAGCGATAACCCGATCCCTGCACCCCAAAGACCCAAAAACGGAATCAAGGTCAATGATGCGATACAGTTGAGCACCGCTAGATTCAGATGCATCCGAAAGATAAAGCCTAGATCACGAATTCCAATCAGAGCGCTGTATAGAGGGCCGGCGAAGATGATACCGATGCTAGACGGAATGAGAGTGACGTAGAAGACTGGTAGATAGTCCATTTCACCTCCCAGCCAATACCGTGAAACGAACACCATTAATACGCAGCCAATACCATGCATCAAGATGGCGGGGATTAGTCCGTAATGCAGCACCTTGAGGTAGTCGTTGCCCCCCTCAATACTCAACTTACTCGACAATTGCAAAAACGTACGACATGCCCCTCCAAAGAGTCCTCGGATGCCCACAACTATCTTCATGGCAACTTCATAGGTTGAAACACTTGTCGGCCCAACAAATCGGTTAAGCAAGAATTTATTGAACGGGTCAAAGAATATGTTGACCAAATTCGCCCCCTGCAATGCGACGCCCTGATTTAATAAACCAGGAAATAATCTAATTGTTTCGGCTGATGGTTTGAATGAGCTCAGATGTTTCATCCTCAAGCGCACCCAAGTGGCCAGCAACAAGTCAATTACGCCACCTGCCAGCATAAATTCCCCAATATCAACGATGTTCAGCTTATGGGAAGAGTAAGAGCTAAACACAATCAAAGTAAAAACTGCCGGCGGGCCGAATAGTTGCGCCTGGGCCGCAAGATCGAACCGGCCTAAACTCTCAATGACAGCCACATGACCGGCTCCTAGTATCTGACAAATCGCGATAAGCACGACGACCACAAGCAACTGTGAAAGTTGACTTTCAACTAGAATATCTCCCCCCCAGTAAATAAAGGTATGCAGGAAAGGCTGTCCGAGGAGGAACGCGGCAGAACCAAGAATGGCCACGCCTACTAACGTCACCGTCCACACAGCAGAAAATAGGATGTCTAAACCGTGCCCTGAGTCGGGCTGACGCTGTAACTCAGCAGCATGCGTAACAGCAATGGTATGTATGCTGTTGAGTAAGGCCACATAAAACGCCGTGATTGACAGCATGACGGTCAAGTAACCATATGAAACCGCTCCGGCTAGATTGATCGCCAAAAGGAGATTACCCAATCCGAATAGGAGGCGAACCACCGCCGAAACTCCTCCCCATGAGGCATTCCTAAACAAATTTGGCATGGATCAAAGCCCGTGCGCTAAAAACTGCCATGAAAATAGTGGCCGGCATGTCGGTTGGATTGCAGCCCGAACTCACTGCCTACCAAGCGGGGGAGACCTGCGCTGAATGAGACAGATGTGCTCCCAATCCACTCATCCGAGCCAGCAAAGCTCTACCTTGATGAGAGGGCCTCCCACCGTGGACATCCGCTGGGAGTCGGTTAACTCGAGAGTTTTCCCCAACCTCCTAAATATAATGCTCCGTACCGACGCTCACCCTCCCACCACATCATTCACATCGATCTCCACTGCTGCCGCTTGTTGAATGAGATGCACTCCGATCACCAATCGATGTCGTTTCTCTTTCCGTAGCAGAATTCCGTAAATGCCCTGCAAGGGACCACGAATGACCTCAACCTTCATCCCTTCGTGCAGATAGGGATGAGGATCATACGGAAGAACACTCGTC
>NIUT01000144.1 GCA_002254365.1 Nitrospira sp. UW-LDO-01 | reverse complement strand
TATCGCCGGCGAAGTTGGGCATGCCGGCATCGTTCCGAGGAGTTAAATTGGTCGGTATGGCAAATGTTCTTATGCGAATCCCTTTGTCATTGAATTGGTAGACGCTCGGCCCATACTCGTCCGACACATAGAAATTATGGTTGTGGGGTCCGATGACGAATCCCTCCGGATCGAAAGCATGGCCGAGGGCGTTCGTTGGGCTCGGCGCTAACCCATTCATAGGGCGGCCGGCCTCATCTTTGAAGATGATCGTCTTGAGAATCTTGAACCCACTAATGGCGCCAGTGTTCTTGTCGACTTTCAGACGAAACTGCTGTACGCGGGTCTCGTAGTCAAGGAATCCCCCACCCGGACCTCGGTCTGAGAGTCCCCACCAGTGATTGCGCTGCGAATCATAGTAGATATCCGAGAAATATCCGACACGACCTGTATTCGGCGTACTCCCACCGCTGCGGTCTACCATAGCACCGTCAAGTGCTAGCCCATTCACAAACTCAGTGGACGCGAACACGGCCGGATCCGTGATCATGCAGAGGAGGCTTGTGCTCATGGCGATAGCTGCCATACCTATCGATGCCATCATCACCTCCAAGCTATGGTTACGGTGCACTATGCTCGGTTAATAAAAGATGAATGCGGTTCTCACTACGAGCGACTGTACCGCTCACGATCTTCTTATACGCCTGCTTGATTACAGTGAAGTTTCAGAACGGTAAATTTTCGTTAATCGAGTCTGTTAGTTAGTCTAGCGCCTAGATCGCTGACCGGAAGTACCCTTGCTTCTTACAATCCAGATCCGTGAATTGCTATAAGAAGATTCACTGAGAGACAGCGGACCAGAAACATATAACCGTGAGTGCATCGTCGATGCCAAGATAGATAAAATAGACATACAGCATCCTTGGTGAAAAACAGTATCCAAATGTTACAGTTTTGTAACCTGCTCGCAACGGAGCTGTGATCGAAGGTAGGATACAGTTATCCGCTTTATTTGACGGACAAGGTCCTCGACCGCTCGAGACTATGGGTCGAGAAGATGAAGAGAGCATACCGCAGTCCGTATTTGTGAAGGAGTTGCATGATCAATCAGCCTGCCAAGCCGGGAGGGCCAGCCCCCGAACGATCAGAAGGGGCTGCCAAAACGAGTCTGTTTTTCAACCGCGAGATCAGCTGGCTGCAGTTCAATCTGCGAGTCTTGGAGGAGGCGGAAAACAAGCAGCATCCCCTCCTGGAGCGTGTCAAGTTTCTGACCATTTTCGCCACGAACCTGGACGAGTTCTTCATGATTCGCGTATCCGGTCTGCGTCGCCAAGTAGTGGCCGCAACAGGTGGTGCCACACCCGACGGCATGACACCGTCCGAGCAGATCTTAATGATCAACCGAGAGCTGGATCTACACTATGATCGGTATAACACATGCTGGAAGGACGATATTCTGCCGGCCTTGCGAGACACAGGCATTCGTGTCCTGCATTACACGGAGTTAAGCCCGGAGGAGAAGGGGGCGATACGACAATACTTTCAGCGTGAGATCTCTCCCGTACTCACGCCTCTGGCCTTTGATCCAACCCATCCGTTCCCGCATATCTCCAATCTGAGCTTCAATCTTGCGGTGCTGGTCCAGCACCCGGAACGTGGTGATTGCTTTGCCCGAGTCAAAGTGCCGGACGCCTTTCCCCGACTCGTTCCTCTTCCCACGGTGGAAGATGTCGCCCTCCAACAAATGGGGCTGGGTAAGGTGGGGAAGATCCAACGATTTGTTTGGCTGGATGAGGTCATCGCAAATAACTTGGGCGATCTGTTTCCCGGCCTGGAGGTGATTGCCTCCTATCCATTCCGCGTGACGAGAGATGCGGAAGTCGCCATCGAGGAGGACGAAGCATCGGATCTGATCGAAGCCATGGAAGAACAGCTCGATCAACGGGATTTCACATCGGCCGTTCGATTGGAATTGGATGCAACGACACCAGATCCTATCCGTGAGGTCTTGACCAGAAATCTTCAACTCCCACCGTACCTGGTCTATACCAATAATAGTCCGATCGGTATGGCGGGGCTTCGCGAACTGTATGCACTTGAACGTCCGGACCTCAAGGATCCTCCGTTTTTGCCCTCCGTACCCTCCTCTTTCAGCAAATCCAGCAGCCTCTTGGCCGCAATCCGCCAACGAGATGTGCTCTTGTACCATCCTTACGACAGCTTTATGCCGGTCGTCGAGTTTCTCCGAGAAGCGGCAAACGACCCAGATGTGGTTGCCATCAAGCAGACCCTCTATCGCGTCAATCCGAAATCTCCCATTATTGATGCGCTCTTGGAAGCTCGTGTCAACGGCAAGCAAGTTGCGGTGCTGGTTGAGCTCAAGGCTCGCTTCGACGAGGAAAATAATATCGAATGGGCCCGGAAGCTTGAAGATGAAGGAGTGCACGTCGTGTATGGCGTACGAGGGCTCAAGACCCATGCGAAGGTCTGTCTCATTGTCCGTCGCGAACCGGAAGGAATCCGACGCTACGTTCATCTCGGCACGGGAAACTATAACGTGATCACCAGTCGCATCTATACTGATGCAAGTTACTTCACGTGCGATGAAGCGATCTGTAGCGATGTATCCGATCTCTTCAACTCCTTGACCGGATACTCCCGTAAGAATTCCTATTCCAAACTGCTCGTGGCACCGACAATGTTACGGCAACAGATACTGGATCGAATTGAGCGTGAGACCTGCCGCCACCGTCAGCACGGTGATGGGTATATCGCGTTCAAGATGAATGCATTGGTCGATACGCAATGCATCCAGGCGCTCTACGACGCATCGCAGGCCGGTGTCAGAGTTGATCTTCAAGTGCGAGGTATTTGTTGCCTTCGGCCGGGCCTCTCGGGGATCAGCGAGACCATTACCGTGACTTCGGTGGTCGGGCGGTTCCTGGAACACGCACGGATCTATTACTTCCACAACGGTGGTCACAAGGACGTGTTAATGGGGAGTGCGGATTTGATGCCTCGCAACCTGGATCACAGGGTCGAAGTCATTTTCCCTGTTGAGGATCCTCAGTGGCGTGAGGTCATCATCAATGAGATTCTTGGTGTCGGGCTACGGGATAACGTGCAGGCAAGACGGTTACTCGCGGACGGGACATACGAGCGTGTACAGCTTGCCACGGGGGAAGTCGGCCTGAATTCTCAACAGTGGCTTTTAGATCACTGGAAATCCAGACCATGACGAGCCGCATATAGTTCGAGGTATGCATGACCATTGATCTCGCAGCGCAGCCTCCGAAGCCAAAACCACTCATGGAACAGTCGCCACAATCCGAGATGAGTGCGTCAAGCAATCCTGTTTCTCCCGGCCATGATCTCATAGTCAAGCATTTCCGACAGATCGTACTATGGCCGCTCCAATTAATGCCGATACATGAGGATCTTCCTATTCAGAAACACTGTGACTTTCTTCACTCGCATGAATTCAACAATCTTTGGCGCGAAGTCGAAGACGAATTTACCGGAGACCCCTCACAGTTCCAGGAACGGCACTATAGTGAATTCATTACTTTTCTCCCTTCAGTCCAGCGTTTTCTCTATGGCGAGGGCACAGGTCGCGGGCCAGAAATCAATCAGGAATCACCCATTCGTGTATTCCGTCGCAGCGATGTGGCAAAGGTCCGAATGACCTACCCCGATGCTGGTACCCAGCCAATCATATTCGATGTGGCACATATCGATTTATATTTTTTCTACGATATCGACATCGTCATTCTGGCCATGGAGATCTTTGCCGACCACCTTCCGCTGACATGTGTAGAGGACACCCTACTTCGTTTTGCCAGAGGATATCCCACGTACTGGGAAGATGAAGGTCACGGTGGTCATTGCCTCAAGAAGGTCGAATGGCTGGCCAAAGATGGGACGGTGTTGGCATCCTCAGACTACGAAGATAAGATGAAATATCTCTCCTTCGCCTGTCGGTATCGGGCGCCGTGTATCGCTTCGCACTGGGAATTTCTCCTGAATCCGCTGGTGCTCCATCATTCGGGTAAAGTCGGCCTCATTCGCTATCGACAGATCGAATCTCATCTACTGCCGTTGATGGCCTATTTGGTAATCGACAATCCGGCGCTGCTCGCCCGCGAGGACTTTATTCGGCTGGGGCTGGCCGCCCCGCCCGATTCATCAGACTCTTTGCCATACTCTGAACACGACCTCCATGACCATGAAAAACGCTGCTTCTATGATCGCTACTGGAAAAAAGACCGTGTACCCCCAGGAACCCGCTTCATCTGTAGCGGGCGCGTCTTTACGGAAGTGACCGGTTGCAGTGACTCCTTGTCAGCCAGCCGGAAAACGGGACTTGAACAGTTTCGACACGAGTATTTTGTGCTCTTTTTGATCTCCCATTTTCATAAGGCCGCCATGCTCATGCTGTCTGATCGTCTGGTCGATGCACTCAACCGATTACAGCCAGACAACTTGGAATCGATCAGGCACTTCCGGGAGATGATACGACAGATACTCGGCGTATTTCTTCGTTTTACCCATCGATACTGGTTTCAGGATGTCTCGGAGCACACTCAGGTGAGAGAATTATTTCGCATGACGAATAAGCATCTTGGAACTGCCCGGTTATACACGGAGGTTCGAGAAGCCATCGAAGATATGAGTCAGTATTTAGATAGTGATGTGCTACGACGGCAAGGCGAGACGATGGTGCGCCTGACCGTCGTGACGACGGTTGGCTTGATCGGCATGGCGACGACAGGCTTTCTTGGCATGAATCTCATCGCTGAAGCCGATGAGCCGCTGGCGAGAAAATTTTTCATTTTTTTGTCGGTCCTGATCCCAACAACGGCCGTCACTCTGTATACGATTCTCAAATCCAGACGTCTCTCCGAATTCCTAGAGAAGATGTCGGATGAGCATGCCTTGGTGAAAAGCAAGTTCTTGGCATTTCTTGATGTATGGAGGACCAAGCAGGATCGGTGGGTTGGAACGATGAAGGACAGGAAGAAATGGACACCGAGAACGGACTGAGTGACTCTTTTTGCGTTTATCTACTCTCAGGCTAACGCGGCGCTCCCTTGGATTTCTTCATGATTGATCCCGTCTAGAATAATGATACGGCGATGGAAAGCGCGATCAACATGATGATAATCCATTCCATCACCTCCATACGTCTCGTAGCGGCGCGGTCAGACATCTTGCCGTAGATATTTTCCAGCGTTTCCAGCTTACGAAGGATGCTGGCGTCCCATTCCTCTAAGTGAAAGCGCTGTGAGACAAGGCGATATACCCGAGCAAGATACTGGTCCCCCAGCAGCTTCAAGGTGTTGGTGACGCGCTCGAAGATCAGCGCGCTGTCGACCTGCAACTCTGCGATGTGCGTCAGATCCTTTTCATATGAGCCGGGCAAAGACAGGAGGCGCGGCCTTCGAGACAACGCTTCATATCCTTCGTCGAGGGCTCGATCGAGTTGTTCATCCAGGATGCGCATCTCCAACAGTTCGACGTTGGCGAATTCTAGGACGGCACGGACGTCGTCCATCTCCCTTCCAAACAGAACCGCCGAATGCCAATCAATGACGGCTGCGTCTTCTTGTCCGAATGAGATCCGGCACGACACTGCGTCCGCCACTTCCTGCTCGGAGAACGGCGTCCGCTCAGCCCGCAGAACCTGGGCCAAGTCGGTCTCATTGCTGTTCCAGACCGGTGGTGTCTCCGGTACGGAAGACTCAATCGAGAAAATAATGTAGTCCTCTACGTCCGCGGCAATGGCCGGTCGCTCGATGGCTGAGCCTAACGCCTGGACCAACTGCTCTACGCGGAGGCGCGACTCGGTCAGCAGCCGTTCGTTCTCGTACAGGGACTCACTGAGTTCCAACAACTGCTTGAACGGTCCATTGATGGGAATGCGATACGTAATGGTGACGGATCCGAAATCATACACCATGACTTCGATCGTGGGGCTGACCTGATACTGACCGACATCAAAGACGGTCCCTTCCTGAATAAGCCGGAGCGGAGCCGGCCGATATTCGAAGTACTGAGGGGCCCTGGCCTTATGCCGCAGGTGGCTGCGTTCGGTGCCTGCGAGGATGCGCCGCTCCGCTTCCGTCAGGTTGATGGAGAGACCGATGTCATAAGCGAACAGGGCGAAGCACGTTCCCTTCGTAATAGTGACATGTTCCAGCATGGTCATTCCTTGCACACCAACATTGTAACAATTTGACGGCTTGTGTTCCGGCAACCATGCTTGACTAGACGCTGACATACCCTGTGACGAGCCTTTGCGACAGGATTATCTGAAACGGCTTCCTTAACCTTCCCTCGCCCTATCCTCCATGAACAAGAACGATAAGGAGACTATCGCGGCGCGCTCTACCGTGCCAGCTTCAAATCGCCTCTCAATTCCGGCGTGACGAAGTCGTCATTGTCGGTCTGACCACTGAACTGCTCACGCTTTACTTGTGAACATCGAGAGACTCGCAGCAACGCACCCTACCCCATCTGAGCAGAAGTCGAACGCTACGAGCGACAATGATCATGCAGATATTGCATGAAAAACAGGAGGCAGCTCATGGCAACACTCCATACATTCCCCACCACCCGTGACGAGAACGCGCACATTTCTTAAACGCGGCAGTTTACCAACCGAGAACATATGCGAAAATCAATGGCGCAACGATTGTGGCGTCGGACTCAATAATGAATTTTGGGGTCTCCACACCCAGTTTTCCCCAGGTAATCTTTTCATTCGGCACCGCTCCGGAATACGATCCGTAGCTCGTCGTCGAATCACCAATCTGACAAAAATATCCCCAGAGCGGCACCTGCTCTTTTCGAAGGTCCTGGCTCAGCATCGGCACCACGCAGATGGGGAAATCACCGGCAATCCCACCACCGATTTGAAAAAACCCGATCGACTTGGCCTGTGCTGTTTTCAGATACCACTCGGCCAAATACATCATGTATTCGACCCCTGATCGTACGGTGTGCACGTTCCTAATGGCGCCTGTGATGCAATGTGCCGCGTACATATTTCCCAACGTCGAATCTTCCCACCCTGGCACGAACATCGGAAGATTCCGCTCCGCCGCCGCACACATCCAACTGTCGGCCGGATCAATCTGATAGTGCTCTTTTAATGTACCATCGACCAAGAGCTTATAGAGAAACTGATGCGGAAAGGCTCTGGCCCCGGCGCTATCCGCTGCCGCCCATTCGGCCTGGACTGCCGCCTCAATGCGGCGCATCGCTTCCGCTTCTGGAATGCAGGTATCGGTGACTCGATTCAGATGTCTATGCAGGAGGTTTTGTTCGTCCTGGACGCTCAGTTCCCGATAATGTGGGAT
Organism: Nitrospira sp. UW-LDO-01; assembly: GCA_002254365.1. Classification (GTDB taxonomy): domain Bacteria; phylum Nitrospirota; class Nitrospiria; order Nitrospirales; family Nitrospiraceae; genus Nitrospira_D. Next base: position 5,975 of record NIUT01000144.1, on the reverse strand, counting down.
TCGCTCATAATGTTTCTGCGCCACCAGGTTGAACAAATCTTCTTCCAGATTGGCTCCGGTACAGCAGATTGCATGAACCTTGTCACGTCGGATCATCTCAGCCAGTGATACGCCCAACTCCGCTGTACTCATTGCACCGGCCAATGTCACCAGCATTGTGCCACCTCGATCCAAGTGAGCTCTGTACGCATGGGCTGCATCTTTCATCGCCGCCGCATTGAAATGCCGATAGTGATGGTCTATGAATTGCGAAATGGAAGTCGGTTTCATGGTCAACTCCTGTTTTCAAGATTCTACCGCTACGCTTCCGCAGAACACATCTCGCACACATGTAATCGCGCCTGTACGTACTGAATGTACTGACAGCAGGCTCGTTTTTCAATGTGTGCTGAAACGAAGCCCAGTCCGGAGAATCATAAAGTCTGATTTTTAAACAGAGCGCTTTACAGATCTGTTACGGGCGTGTGAACGCACAGTAAAACTTTAAGGGCTGGCAAGAGGATCTTGCCTACTCTTCTTGACAGTCGGAATATGTAGGCCTGGTCCGTATTAGCCAATGAAATTCAGTGGTTCTGAGCCGATCATATACCGTACGGTGGACCGGAATATTGCAGACTGACACGTCAGAACGCCCGTGCAGCGATCGGAGAAAATTGCTTGGAAGATCTTGCGAATCATACTTCCATCTTGCTACAAGAAGTGCCCGATACTGCCGTGAATCTGGTCGTGCTTGTGTCCTGACCGGCCGCCTCGGAACTTACGGCACTCAAACAACCTACCGACCAACAAGAACGGACAATTGCCGGACGAAAGGAAAATGATGGTACCTACACACATGTTTCTCACACGAGGAGTTGGAGTTCACAAAGAAAAGCTGACCTCCTTTGAAGAAGCCTTGCGCAGCGCCGGGGTAGAATACTGCAACCTGGTCAGTGTGTCGTCGATCCTTCCACCGCACTGTAAGATCATTCCTCGGAAGCAAGGGGAGAAACTGCTGAAGCCCGGAGAAATTACGTTTTGTGTCATGGCTCGATCTGAAACCAATGAACGGAACCAATTGGTGTCAGCTTCGGTCGGAGTGGCGAAGCCCACCGATCACGGTACTTACGGGTATCTTTCTGAACATCATGCCCACGGTGAGACGGATGAGGAGACAGGAGAATACACGGAAGACCTCGCTGCGCAGATGCTGGCCACGACATTAGGCGTCGAGTTCGATCCCAATGTCGCATGGAAAGAGCGCGAACAGGTATTCAAGATGGGCGGAAAGATCGTGCAGACGTTGAATATGACCCAGTCGGCCGTCGGGAAAAAGGGCAAGTGGACGACCGTCATCGCCCTTGCCGTATTCATCCCACCGGAAAACGTCCAGGCTCGTCCTCGCCGGTAAAATGATGCTTCTCGTGTAGAGTTCCATTAATGCATCGAGGGTGCCCGTTCGGCCTAGGCCCTTCGGCAGCTTCAGGACTGACTTGTCGAAGAGCAAGGGTGTTGAACTGGTTCCGTTTATGGTTCGACAGGCCAGTCCTGAGATAATCGAATGGTTTATCACGCGCAGAAGGTGTGAAACTTATGGGACACTACACTAGCCTCCACGCACAGGCCTCATTCCTGTTTATATATAGTTAACACGCGTGCAACGTCCTTGTAATTCGCCGACGATAACATGTCTCTCATGCCTATCAGGAAGCGCCCAAAGCAGCGGTTATCCATCGGTCTATTGTGGAAGAGTCTCACGAGAGTAGGAGACTTGAGGCGGGCTGAGGCAAAGACGATCAAACAGCTTCCTGATACCAGTCAAATTCCCTGGTTTTCAGCAACCAGTAAGACCGGTACGGATAACTAACCACGTTATGTCTCTCGCAGCGAACCAGCGCCATGCCAATTGGCCATCCATGCAGACGTGGGCTACATAACCCATGAGTTTCCGAATTCGAAAGGCCAAGAGGAAGAACCCTGCCTGCAGCGGATAAATCCCTGCTCGTTTTGAGCAATGTTCCTGCTCTTAACCCTCGCTCCCCCTTCCCGGGTCATTTTCCCGCTGGGACTCACGCAAGATCGTGGACCGATCCAAACAAGGATCAATCTTAGAAGTGCGCTTGTTCCGTTTCAGGATGAGTAATTGGACAAGATCCTGTACGCGGGTGAGCCATCCCAACGAAAGAATTTCTTTCTCGCATCCTAACAGAATCCCCGATCGCCTACCTGCCAGCCTGGCAGCCCCACTCACGATTACGGCATTCCCTTCAGCCCGACGATGAGTTTTTACATGATCGTTACTCTCCATTGACCGACTTGTAACGGGTCGATGCGAGAGTCCCGTGCGGATGCAGAACCAACACCCTTGTTTGTCAATGAGACGCTCATCCGAACTTGCTATAGGAGGAAGATCCATGTCGATGATCGATGATGACAACGTGAGTAATACCTCTGGCAATGAACACTTCCAAAACATTGTGCATGCGCGTTTGTCTCGCCGCGGTTTTTTGGCGGGTGGATTTGCGGCAGCAGCCGCTGCATCGCTTGGTGGAGTAGAAACGCTCTTACGGGCAGTGCCGGCGGCGGCACAGGAGACGGAAGAAGCTGAGGATACAGAGACCAAGAGTGGCGGACGCAACGGGCGCCGGCCTGTATTGGGATTCGACAGCGTCTCGGTTTCATCAGCCGACGACGTGGTCGTGCCGAAAGGCTACACAGCCGAAGTGTTGATCGCTTGGGGCGATCCGATCTCCAACGGCCCGATATTCAAACAGGATGCAAGCAATACGGCGGACGAGCAAGCCCGCCAGTGGGGTATGCACAACGACGGGCTTGTCTATTTCCCGATCATTGGGTCTCAGCGTGGACTGATCGTACAGAACAACGAATATACCGACGATGGTTTGTTGTTCCCTGATGGGGTCAACAACTGGTCTGCTGAGAAGACGAGAAAGTCGCTCAACGCTCACGGGGTATCGATTATTGAGATCACCAAGCGAACAGGTTTTCCATGGGACTGGCGGAGGCGCCACGGTAAATGGGACGTCGTGCGTCCCTCTCCTTTCGCTCGACGCATTACCGGCATGACACCGATCGAGATCGGCGGCCCGGCGGCCGGCGATGCTCGGTTGATTACGAGCGAAGATCCGACCGGACGTCGGGTGCTGGGCACGCTCAATAACTGCGCGATGGGCTTCACGCCCTGGGGCACCTATCTCGCCTGCGAGGAAAACTTCAACGGCTATTTCCGCAAGAATGGCGCGCAGACCAATCTTGAGAAGCGCTACGGCATTACACCGGCGGGCTTCGGCTACCTCTGGCACACGACCGATAAGCGGTTCCGTGTTGACGAGGAACCCAATGAGCCGAACCGATTCGGCTGGGTGGTGGAAATCGACCCGTTTCGCCCGCACTCCACTCCTGTGAAACGCACGGCGCTCGGTCGCTTAAAGCATGAGGGAGCGTGGGTCCAGGAAGCACGGAACGGTAAGATCGTCGTATATATGGGAGACGACGAACGAAATGAATATATCTACCGCTATGTGTCAAACCTACCTTGGAAACAGGCTCGGGCCCAGGGGATCAATCCGCTCGACGATGGGATTCTCTACGTCGCGAAGTTCCATGCAGAAGGCGCGGGCGAATGGTTGCCCTTGACGCCGGATAATCCCCGGTTGGCTGGTTGGTCGCTCAATGACATCCTCATCAATACACGCGGCGCGGCGGATGCGGCCGGTGCGACCATGATGGATCGGCCGGAATGGATCGATACGTTCCCTAAAGACCTCACCGCCATTGCCACCTTGACCAACAACAGCCGGCGTGGAACAACTCCACCATCCGTTAATAGTCCGGACGGGAGCACCAGCGCCGGCTCAGCGCGACCTCCGGTGGATGCACCGAATCCTCGCACCGCAAACAATTACGGACACATCATCCGTTGGTATTACCGCCAGGACTGGACGGAACCAACGTTCGGCTGGGATATCTTTGCCCTCAGCGGTGATCCAGCAAACCCAGCGCACGGTTCAACGATCTTCGGTGACAAGTACGGCTCGCCTGACGGCATTTACGTGGATCGAAGCGGTCTGATCTGGATTCAGACCGATGTCTCAACCTCGACGATTAATGCTGGTGCCTACGCGGGATTCGGCAATAATCAGATGCTAGCGGCACATCCGGAGACAAGAGAGACTCGCCGATTTCTTGTGGGGCCGAAACAGTGCGAAATCACGGGAGTCTTCATGACACCGGATCGTCGAACGATGTTCGTCGGGATACAACACCCTGGTGAGCGACCCGATGATCAACCGGGGGACCCGCTTAATCCTAAGCAGTTCAGTTCCTGGCCTGACGGTCCAGACGGCGGTCGGCCTCGCTCGGCTTTGATTGTCGTGACGAAGGATGATGGTGGGAGGATTGGGAGTTAATGGATGAGCCATCCGCTCCAGTTCGAATACGCTCGCGGGGTCGTCAGAGTATGCGACGACCCCGCACCCGCATGACGCACTATGTCGGCACTCGCGGGCTGGTGTCGCCCCTTCGTGATCCGGCTTTGACGTTGCGCCGAAGCATGCTGGTCAACGGACTGTTCAAGTATGTGGAAGAGATTCAGAATCTGGATGTCGGCTATGCGCTCCGGTTTCGGCGATCACATGATCGACATGACCGCGAGGAACTGATCGGAGCCATTGCCGACTATATCATCTTCGAAAGTCGCAACGCCCCGCAACTCACGTTTGAAGTCGTTGAGGAACCTCAGGATAAGGCCTTTTGGTTGCATGTGCGAGGCATCCGATCTGATCAGGATGAAGGCACATCGACATCAATCCTGCCCGATTCCGCCCTCCCATATTTGGCATAGTCTCCTGCGTGCGGTAGCCGTCCCACAGTCATCTGCTACACAGGATCAGGGTCGGCTTCCAAGTGAGTGGCACACACTCGTAATCATGTATGGTCGTCCAGCAGACCGGTATTATCGTCGAGGCCTTGACAAGGCATTATGAGTCCATTAGTCTAGACATATGGACATACATGATGCTGTCGTTGCGTTTGGCGCCTTGTCGCAGGAAACCCGCCTACGGGTGTTCCGCTTGCTGGTGGAATACGGGCAGGACGGGACACCAGCGGGAACATTGAGCGAGACGCTCGGCATTCCCCATAATACCCTGTCCTTCCATCTCGCCCAGATGAGCCAGGCCGGGCTTGTCCTGTCACAGCGCGAAGGCCGTTCCATTCTCTACCGCGCGAATTTTGAATTCTTCACCGACCTCATTCGCTACATGGTGAAGGATTGTTGCCGCATGGAGTTCGCCAGTATCCGCGAAGATAAAAAGCGGGGCTGTTCTGTGATTGAAATGCCAACCTGTTGCACACCTAGCAGAAAGGAGAAGACCTCATGAAGCGCCTGCATATCCATATCGGTGTGGACAATATTGAGCAAGCCATCCCTTTTTATAGTGCTCTCTTCGGCACCGCTCCGGTAAAGACGAAAGCTGACTATGCAAAGTGGCTGATCGATGACCCGCGCGTCAATTTTGCGATTTCGACCCGGTCCGGTAAGAAGGGCGTGGACCATCTTGGGATTCAAGTTGATGACACGAGCGAGTTGGATGAAGTGCGCGAACGGATAACAAGCGCTGGTCTGTCCGCCTTTGATGAAGGAGAAACCGTCTGCTGTTATGCCAAGTCCGACAAAACCTGGGTGCGAGACCCAGCGGGACTGGCATGGGAAACCTACCGGACGATGGAAGATGTGCAAATTTATGGAACGAATCCGGTCTTGACTGAAAGTGCCTGCTGTACACCGGAAACGATGGAAACACCCAACTGTTGCGAGCCTTCAGAAAAGTCCGCCGGGTGCTGTGGCTGATGAAAGAGATATAGCCTATGGACACCGCGCTTGCGACAATTCTTTCCACTCAGGCCAATACGAAGCGACTGAACCTGTTTGAACGCTACCTGACGGTATGGGTCGGGCTGTGCATGGTGGCCGG
>NIUT01000143.1 GCA_002254365.1 Nitrospira sp. UW-LDO-01 | reverse complement strand
GTCGTAAGTTAGGTCGCGAGAGGGAACCAAGCGAATGTTGGTCAGGGTGCCTTGGGTGATACCAGGAGCGAGTTCGTGCCAGATGTCTTGGGCCAACTCTTCACCCGATACGGACTGGCGATGCAGGGCCACCGATAGATCCTTGTGGTCGAATTTTTCGATCACTCGATCCTTGACCAGCCGATCCAATGCCCCGATATCGGTCACCATGCCGGTCAGCGGATCAATCGTGCCCCTCACCGTCACAAAACAATCCCACTCTCGTCCCTCATGCCCAGGTTGGACGGCGTTAAAGGAGTAGCGCTTGGTAATCGTGGCCCTGTTCGGACGATCCCCAGTCGTCACTTCGGCATAGAGGTCTTCATCCTCACAGAGCCGAAGGGTATGGAGCGCCCCGATATCCCGTTGAACCGCAAACTTGTCCCACAGCACATGCGCGAAATTTTCCGAAGTAGGAATACGATCTTTGAAATAGGCCATGTCGAGATTGAGATTCTTGTGGTCGAATTCCTCAATCACATCCAACATCACCCGCTTAAGATCGAACAAATTGACCACCATGCCGTTCGCGGGATCAATGTCTCCTGAGACGGTTAGTTCCAGAAAATAGTTATGTCCGTGCGCCGGGGGATTGTAGCAACGGCCGAAAGCCGCTCGGTTCTTCACCTCGTCCCATTCAGGCCTGATATAACGACAGGCCGCAGCGAATTCAATACGTTTGGTCAGTAATACAGGGGGCATAGTTCTCCAGTGCTGAGGACTGAGTGCTGAGTTATGAAACGGAAGGACAATCTCGTCAAAAACTTACCACTTCATTTCAAGTCTGAAAGCCATTCTTCCCTCATGCTGCCTGACACCGGCACTGCTTCACGATAGGCACCGTGGCTGACACGAATCGTTACAGGCTTGGTCAGATTCGCGAAAGCGGCCTGCATCGAGGCAGTGGGGCGAAATCGAACGAAGTGTACGGCGCTGATTTTCGTCTCGTGACTATGGCCGCCTTCAAATTCGCCGAAGGCTTCTTCCCCGTCGGCCACAATGGCCACCTTCTCGCCATGGTCCAGCCCCATAAACTCATCGAGTCGTTCTTTGATGTTCGCTTCGTCGGTAATTTCGATCAACAGCGTCGCACTCAACTCACCGGGTGCCGGAAGGATGGCATTGTACACGTCCAGCTCGTCCTGGACCTTCGCCGGGTCGAAAATTCGTTCGACTCGAATCATTTCCTGAATCTGGAATTGCAACGTACGACGATTCTCAAACACCAGAGTCATCCACGGACCGATTGAAATACGCCGCCGCTGTTTGAGAGCGATGATGTTGGCCCGAAAGCCTTCACGTTGCTTTTCGTACTCTTCGTAAGGAATCAGGTCAGCCGATGTCAGTGCCTGCACAGATAGACTCTCTTTTCCTCAACTATTCGTGAGAACCCCACGCCCCCCACTTGTTCACCCTTCGGAAGAAAGCCCATAGGCATCCCGCACAATCTGAATCGGATGCCGCACGGTCTTCACCGGCATCTGCGCAGTAGCTCCGGCCTGCTCTAATTGCAAACCCGCCAATGGACAGTCAGAGGCGACGAGATCCACGCTCCTCTGGTCGATGGCCCGCACGGCCTTTCCCGCGATCTTCATCGAGAGAGGGAAAAACTCGACCTTGGCCGACCAGGACCCATCATGCCCTGAACATTGCTCAATGACGTCAACCTTCGCCCCAGCGCACTCCATCAGTTCTTTTGATTTGAATCCGATGTTCTGATCTCGCAAATGGCAGGGAATCTGATAGGCAACCTTCCCCGGCTCCTTTGTGAAGTCGGTTGCGAGCTGCCCCTCCTTTCTCATCTTCATGAGGTACTCACAGATATCAAATGTCTTCTCGGCCACCTGCTTGGTCTGCTCATCAGGCTGAAGTTCCGGATATTCCCGCTTCAACATCAAACTACAACTCGCCGTGGGCACCACCACATCGTACCCCTTGAGCACCCATGGGTACAATGAGGCGACATTGCTGCGGGCCGCCTGTTGGATGGCCTGGGTGTCACCGATGTCGAAGTTCGGCATTCCGCAACAGCGCTGCTCTGGGACGACCACGTGCACACCGTTCTTTTCCAACACTTGCACGGTGGCCTTCCCGACATCCGTGACCTGCGCATTCACCAGGCAACTGGCAAACAGCGCCACTTTTCGGATGGGTGGATCGGCTGACATGGTCTTGATCCGACGCCCGAACCAGCGCGAAAACGTCTCCGACGAGAAGTGCAGAACCTGTCGGTCTTGATGGATTCCGACGATCTGCTGCAAGACACGACGGACGACGTTGTTCCGCAAGAGCCGGTTTGTGATCGCGGCAGTCGCGCTACCCAGTCGCCCGATGGCATCCGTCATGATGAGCAGCCGATCCCTCCAGCGGACACCTCGTTCCGTCGCGAGTCGCTTCTTCCAGGCGACCATCAAATGCGGAAAGTCGATTTGGTAGTGATGGGGAGGTGTATAGGGACAATGGTTGAAACAGAGCTTGCAGTAGTAGCATTCGTCGACTACTTGATGATGGTCGGTCGGAGTGAGCTTAGAGACATCACCTTCATACACGTCGATGCGGTCCAGCAACGTGTTGAAGGACGGACAGAGGTTAAAGCAGCGCCGGCAGCCGTCACACACCTCATAGATCCGTAGAGTCTCTTTCTCCAACTGCTTGACGTCAACGGGGGAAATCAGGCTGATGCCCTTCATGTTTCTCTCTCGGAAAACAATCAGCGGCCAGCTCCCGCCGACGGACTTTCGTCCCATCGCCGAAAACTGACCGCTGAACGTGAACGGATACTCAGCTATTAGCTTTTCAAACTATCCAGTCCCTTTTGGAAGCGATTGGCATGAGACCGTTCGGCTTTCGCCAAGGTTTCAAACCACTCGGCCAACTCGGGGAACCCTTCGTCCCGTGCGGTCTTGGCCATTCCCGGATACATTTGTGTATATTCGTAGGTCTCCCCTTCAATGGCAGACTTGAGATTCGCGTCCGTATTGCCGATCGGCACACCGGTCGCCGGGTCTCCGACATCTTTCAAGAAGTCCAGATGGCCGAAAGCATGGCCGGTTTCCGCCTCTGAGGTGTCCCGGAAGAGCCCACCGACATCAGGATACCCCTCGATATCCGCTCGCCGAGCGAAGTAGAGATACCGGCGATTGGCTTGTGACTCGCCGGCAAACGCATGCTTCAGATTGTCGTGACTCTTTGTTCCTTTTAAGCTCTGTCCCATATCATCCTCCTCGTTGTTCGAAGGCCCACCCTTCCCCCGCGAAGAATATCGTCGCTTGGAAACTGCCGGGTAAGATAGCGCAGCCATCATCGGAGGTTCAAGAGGCTTTCCACCATTCGCTGGACGGCACCGCCGGCCCTGGACGGATCCACTCGCCGGTCGAGTGAGTATTTGCGCGGCTGGGTGTTATAATGAATCGTTGTGGTCCTGGCGTATCAGAACTCTTCCATATGAGGCTCTTCGTGAAGATCTTTCTTCCTCACGGCTTCTACCAAACCGTCGGCATAATATCGCTGTCTGTTTTGTTGCTCTCCGGTTGTGCGCAAGACTCGTATCAACGGAGGGCCGATGTGATGAAAGATCACGTCGAAAACTTCTACAGCCACTTGAAGGCCAATCGGGTGGGGTCGGCTGTTCATGAAAATGAACAGATCGAACTCATGGCCGACCAGATGGCGGACAGGGTCAAGAAGCGTGGTCAGATGGGAGGAATCGGGCAAGTCGAACGCGAGTTCGCGCTGATGAAAACGGCGCGGGAAACAAGCGCTCAAAATTGGATTGCCTTAGGGCAATACTTCAGGCTGAAGCAACAGCCGGACAGAGCTCGCGCGTCCTACCAACGGGTCATCGATACGTATACCAATCCGACTGAACAGGCCTACCGAGAGCAGGCGGCTCGAGCGTTGAAAGATCTGGATATCGTCTCGGGGTCGTCATCCGATCCCACTCGCTGAGCACACTGATTTGAACGTTGTCTGGAGAGCGCTTCTTGCCTGATCCCTCAACCCTGAGACACTCAATGCTCCGTCGTGCATTCCTGCTGGCTCTCTGCCTGGCATCAACGGGATGTGTTCATCGCATTCATGTGACACCGGTGCCCACAAGTGCTCCGTCCAATACCATCCCTCGAGACCTCCAGGTCACCCTGAGCCCGATTGCACTGGAAGGCCCGGACCATCGACCAGGCATCACATTCCTGGACTGGTCGCATCAGGATTTGACGCAGGGAATCCTCGACTACCTGCGGCAACGAGGCACCTTTGCCTCAGTCTCGCCCGAATCCGGCGACCTTTCGCTTCACGTGGCCATCAAGCTGGCGCTGAGTTCTCGACGAGGCCTCTATCACTACCGGATCATCCTGCAGGCGGACATGCGGGAAGTCTCACAGCTGATCAAATCCTATCTCACGGAACAGACTGCGGTAGGATCCTCGGTCCGGTGGGTGACGGCCTCTGATCGTCACCCGATTGAAACCGCGTTGCAGTTGGCGTTGGAAGACTTAATGGGAAAGATTGAGGCGGATAGACTACTCTACCTTAACCACACGGCGCGACCATCGTCCTAATCGCACAAAAACAGACTGCCCCCAGACGACGGTCACATCTGCGCCACTTGAGCCTGTGGCTCAACGTGGCCGGTATCTACATTCTGCTCGAGTCCGTCCTTTGAAGCTTCAACATACTCGTGGCAATCGAGGCGGAACGCCTGGTCTCCGAATGCGACATTGTAAAAGTTGCAATGGTGCGGCAGATCGGATTCCGCATGGATGTTCGGTTGGAAATGTTCGCAAGACACGCACATGCGCGCGATCGGGATCTCTCCTTGCAATTGAAGCGCACGAATCAGTTTCACGAGCGTCCCGAGAAGCGACACCTGTTCCTGAGCTGATAGATTCTCGGTGGCCGATGCCAGAATTTCAGGCCATCGGTTTTCCACATGACCCGCTTTGGCCCCAAGGGCCGTTAAGTGCACCGTCACGACGCGATTGTCGACCTCCCTGCGTCGCCGCCGAACGAACCGTTTCTGTTCCAGTGTTCTGATCACCTCGGACGCGGTCGGCAACTTGACCGAGAGTTCCCGAGCAATGGTCGAGACAGTAGCCGAATGGTTCGGTCGAGATCGCAGAAACGTGAGCACCTGAATTTGCAAGGGACCGATCCCCTGTCGTCCCTTCCGTCTCCAGGTTCGGCTCTTCATCGCCAGACCGATTTTTGAAAGTCCCGTCACCAAACGATCAGGGAGCGAGTCCTGGTCGATCGTGGTTATCGCTGTCATAACTACCCCTCCTCTCCCTATCAGCTCGGCAATCGGCACTAGCTGCCCGGCAATTGGCCGGAGGGTAGTCTATTGTCCTCTCTTCCTCCCCGTCAAGCCTGTTTCACGCCCCAGAGGCCATCCCCTACTTTTGTTTTTCAGCGGACCACGAGCACGCCACAGTGAGCATGTTGCACCACCCGAGTAGAGACGCTGCCGAGCAGGACACGGCCGATAGCGCCCAGTCCTTTCGCGCCGGTCACGATCAGGTCTGCCTTATTTTTCTTGGCCACCGTCAAAATCTCATCCGCCGGCTTCCCCAGCCTCACGGCTTCACGTACCTGAAAGCCTGATTTCGCGAGTTTATCCCCGTAGCGCTGCACGAGTCCCTTCCCAACCTCTTTCACCTCGGGATACTTCAAAAATGGCATGGCGTGCACGATAGTAATCTGAACCGGCTCTCGGTCCGGACCATCGGGAGTCGGATTGATCGTACGCATCACAAACTTGACCGCCTTATCCGAAGCGGCCGACCCATCGATGGCCAGAACCAGATGCCGCACAGGCCTTGGGGGCTCTTTCACTACGAGGACAGAGCAAGGAGCATGGTGAATGGCATGGTTCGAGATGCTGCCCAACATGAATCGATCCAAGGCATCCAATCCTCGTGATCCGATCGACAAGAGCCCGATTCCACGCTGCGCATGCTTCATGATCGTGGCTGCCACCGCGCCTCGGTCGATCGTTACGGTCCCGCTCAAGCCGAGCGTCGACAACAAGCCCTCCGAGTCCTTTTTGGTTGCCTTCGCCGCTGTCTCCATCCGCTTCACTTCGGACTGAATATACCGTTCCGTCCCGACGATCACCGGTTGGATCATGAAGGGAGCCCGAAGGCTTGCTGTATCGACGACATGCAGGACACGAACAACCGGCTGCACCGCGAACGGGATCTCCGCCAACCATTCCATCGCCCATCGCCCATACTTCGATCCATCAGTTGCCGTTAAAATCTTCATGGTGGATATCCCTTTCTTCAATCAAAACGTGCCCTGTTGCCTACAGGACTGCCTTGAACCGTTCTCGAAACGTGTCGATAGGCAGGTTCGCCACAGCGGCATACCGGCCCACAACATCGTGGCGCTGCAGGTCATCCTCGTTGAGTCGAATCATATATTGTCTAGCGATGTGGTAGGACTGCGACTCAATCTCGACCATCCTGACCTTGGTCCGTCCGGTGGCATGATCCACCATCTGCTTGAACGGAATCGGAATGAATTGCCCATTCTGTATCGACACCATAGCCGCTGTCCCACCATCCAGCAGATACTGGGCCGCGCAGTACCCCAAGTCTCGGGTATATTCAATATCGTAGGGGATCGGATCGGCGCAACGGAGCTCGTACCCGACATTCTTCGACACCACGGTGATAGACAATCCGAGTGCGCGAAGCTGCTTGGTCAACTCCCGGCGTAAAACGTCGCCGATATCTATCTCGGTCATCCGCAAGTGGCCGTGCTCATCATGTTCCACATGTTCCAGACCGCCAAGTTCATGGGGGTCAAGAATTTCAATCAGCCCTTCCGCCACTACTGCAACTCCGTCGGTTCGACCCTGCTCAAAGCGCTTGATCATCGCCCCGATCAACAGATCGACCACTCGTTTCAATTTTACGGGCCGTTCACGAAACTCTTCCGGAATAATCGTCAGGGTGGCGCCTGCGGCCTTTCCAATCCCCAATGCCAGATGGCCGGCCTTACGTCCCATGGTTACGACCAGGTACCAGCGCGCGGTCGTACGGGCATCCACCATAAGATTCTTGACGATCTCGACGCCGACATGACGAGCCGTTTGAAACCCAAACGTCGGGACCCCATAGGGGAGATCCAGATCATTGTCGATCGTCTTTGGGACGTGGACGACTTGAAGTCGCCCACCGGCTCGCTCCTCCAGCTTCATAGAGGAAAACGCGGTATCATCTCCGCCGATCGTGATCACCCGTGTGACGCCGAGCCGAGACAGCGCGGACAACACATTGTCGAGCAACTCCGAACTTTTCGTCGGGTTCGCGCGAGATGTGCCCAGATATGACCCGCCTCGAAAATGAATCCGACTGACATCCTCGATCGAGAGTGGGCGCACCTGTCCCATACCACCTTGCATGAGCCATTTGAACCCATCGATGATCCCCAGGACATCCGCTCCCCCAAGAATACTGCGGATCGTCGCTGTGCTGATCACACTGTTGATTCCGGGGGCAGGCCCGCCTCCCACCAGGATTCCGACTGTCTGACGTTCTGCTGCCATTGACTTCTCCTTATACTGAGGATGGGGCAACGCCCTCCAGTGTCGTTCTCACATCGCTTCCGTCATGGTGGATATTCGCCCTTCGACGGAACTCACGACCGCGAGTCTGTCGAACAGTGACGCGTCCTGTGCTCGTGATAATCGATTACCCATCAGCTCTCCCGTTCCCTCACCATCTGCGGCATGGTTGTATACTCCATCCGCTCGAGATGGCAAGCGGTGAAACGTCCCTCCCCACGGAACCATTCCTGTGAATGAGCGACTGACTACAACGAGGCTGGACGAACAGGCCTTCTCGGGTAGCGAGGTGGGTCAGTCTGATCTTTCGCCCAACCCAACATGAGCACGCAGGCGGTTGTAATCAAAGACCGTCTTGCCGAGGCGCCGGCGGCCCGGATCATGCCGCTCCATGTCGTCGATCAACTCGCCCACCTTGCCCGTCATCGCTGGAGTCAAGGCGGCATGCCGAGGCGTCTGCCCACCCAGAGCGACATGAGGCTGATCCGACCATTCCAAATAGGTCTTTTCTAGGAACTGATTGAGCACCGTCCTCTCTTCCTCAGGTGTCACGGTCAGCCTCAGCGGAGCGTCCGCCATCAGCTCATCCGTCGAAAGCTGCCGAGCCGGTGGCACCACGGTTTCACCTCGGAAATGTAATGAGAATCCCAACCCAGCCGCGAGCCGATGTTTGAGTAGATCCAGTCGCTGTGGGTTGTCGCATTCCACGAGAAGCTGATATGCCGTCAGTGTCAGCCTGGCCACGAGCATACCACCCTCCCGTTGGACCCACTGCCGGGTGACGGGTCGCTTCACCGTAGCAACCTGCCTGTCGGCGGGATCATGCTGCTCCGGAGCCAGGTCGGTCATCCCGGACAGCACATCGGTGAACATGTGATACTCGTGGTGATCATAGAGTGCAATCGCATACAGATAGGCTTGATCATCAGCTGTGCGATATTCGACATGAACGGCGGCATCAATCAGCGCCGCAAGGCGTTGTTCGGCAAATGCCCAGAGGACCATGTAGCCGAACCGCTTGGTGAATTCTTTCCATTCCCCCAGCGCAAAGGATCCGGTACTCATCTCCATTTCACGTCGCCAATCGGACGTTGTGTCGAGCAACGCCTTCGCATCAGCTTGTGACATGGTGACCCCACAGCCGCCCCATACGGCTCGGTCGGACTCCAAAGGAGAAGTCGGGTCATGGATGACCCTGGTGAGCAACGGACGGTCCACGCTCAGATCCTTGACGAATTCACCGCCTGGCAGGACCACCCTTGTCCCATCAGCAAGCGATTGCAACACAAGATCTTGGCCAGCTTGCGGTAACGAGATCGGCTTCAGAACATCGACATGGGAATGCTTCAAGGGATCGAGCCACTGTCGCTCCTCTTCAGGGATGTGTTCAGTGATCACGTCTCGCAGCTGTTCGATGAGGGTCAGCTGTCCGTCTTCGGGATAGTAGTCACAGAAGAGATAGAGACTCGCCAGTTCTATTTCCTGTTCCAGCGGCGTGACAAGCCGTCCTGCGTCTCCCTCAACATATGGCTTCAGGACGCGCGCCAGCGCGCGCTCTCTCTGCACGCGAAACTCCGGTCTGAGAGAGAAGCGATTCAGCCGCGCAAGAATCGCGTTCAGTGTCTGCGGGCGCGGCACCCACAAGCCCATTCCCTTGTCACTCACGCGATTCATGTATTTCTTCCATGACGATTTCCTCTGCATCGAACCAGTCTCTGAGAGCATTCCCATCTTGACGGCCGCGCTGTTCCCAGAGCTCATAGGCTTTCTGTGAAATCCGTTCCCACATTCCTTCCGGTAGTTCGATGGGCTTCTCAACTCGCCTCACAGCAGGAACGGGGCGGCCCTTCCCTTTGCTGCTCTTGGTCTTGGGTTTGGTCTTGGTTGTCGTCTTGCGCGTTGGCATGACTCGCTCCTCTACTATACGTTGTCTGGCATGGATGGTCTCACAAGGACAGGGCGATGGCTTGGATGAAACTTCGGGCTCCGGACCGTCAGGACTGGGCACGAAGACTTTCGAAGAACGAACTCTGCGACGCTACCAAATAACGCGTGGGACAACCCACGTCGACCATGAGTCCCCATCACAATCAACCCCACATCGGGGGCCAGAGCCGCATTGAGGATCGAATCAGCCGGTAGCCCACCGGAGATGACACAATCAGATACCAGCCCTGACGAGGTGAGCGCTGCCGTGAGATCAGACAGCCGCTTGGTGATCGCTGTCCGATCAGCGTCACGCTTCGCCACATGCGGCAAGGTGAAGTCCAATCCGTACGAAACCGGCTCCAAGACATGGAGAATTCTGATGGAGGCCTTGCATCGTTGAGCAACCAATGCCCCATACTCCAACGCGTCGAGCGAACAGTCCGAAAAATCGATCGGGACCAGAATCCGCTGAATACCCCAGGGAGTATGCGAGGCTCCACCCGCGCTCTCCTTTTCATACCGCTCAGCGTGCACAGCCAGAACCGGGCAGGGCGCCGCTCGGATAATTCGTTCCGCCGTACTTCCCAAAAGGACATGTGCCAATCCGGTTCTGCCTCTGGTACCCACGACAACCAGATCCGGTTCTTCGTCCGTTGCGGCTGCAAGAACTTTTTCACTCGGAATGCCTGTCGCAATCTTCGTCTCCACCAAAATCCCCCGATCGGCTGCCCGTGCTTTCAATTCAACTAACGCTTGCGTTGCCTGCTTCATTAATTCGGCCAAGTACAGCCGATTGACAGGACTCTCCGGGTCGAGCCCAGAGGGAAACTCCAGCACATGCAGCACGGCCAGCGAGGCACCCCACGACCGTGCGAGCGCGAAGGCATAGGCCTCCGCAGCCGCTGACCCCTGTGACCCGTCGGTCGCAAAGAGAATGCTCCGATCTCCCACAGACCCGCTCACACAGCCTCCGCACTCAATAGAAGCAACTCCCCGCTCATCGTCGGATGAATCGAGCATCGGAAAACATGCCGACCTGGTCGCGTCATGTCAAATCGAATCGTGGCGCTCTGTTTCGGATCGAGATATACCCCGCCCACGCCACGGCCATAGACAATCACCCCATCCTTCTCAATCTGAGTGGGAATACCCTCAAACATGGTCGAGCTGAAATCGTGGCGCTCCGCATCTTCATTTCGTACCTTGATGGCGGTTGGAAATCCCAAGCGCAAGAGGCCCTGCTTCGTCACAAATCGAAAATCCTTGATCGTCACGTCCACCACCTGCTCGGATTGCGCCACCAGGACTGTACCGTACATCCAAGCCAGACAGGCCACGGTGAGAACCATCCCTAACCTTCGCCATTGCATACCACGTTTCCCGAGAATCATACCCCCCTCCCTCTGATCGCTATCGTGACGCCCGCCGTTGCGAATCAGAAACCGGAAGCGGCACGGTCAACACAGGACAACCCGCCGTGCGAACGACCTTTTCCGCCGTACTGCCGAAGAAAATCTTATCTACATTTCCGACTCGCCCGCCATAGCCGCCGATCACAACCAAGTCAACCTTCCCTGTCCGCGCAACTTTGGCGATTTCAGCGAACGGCACCCCCTCTACAATCCGGCGTTCGACCTTTACCTCCGAGGCTACCTTCGATTCCAACAATTGCCTGACGTTTAAACGAGCATGATGGCGCAGCCGACGGCGCTGCGGGGCGGCATCTGACGGAACCGCCAGGAGCCCCAAGCGATGAAATGCGGCAAGCGTACTCGTGTCGATCACGTGCAGGACGAGTACCGCCGCACCACACAGCCTCGCCATCTGACAGGCCACCCGAAAGGCTTCCTCTGAACAGGGGGAAAAATCCACTGGCACCAGGATGGTCTTGAAGAGATCCGTATCCTGCCGCATAAACGATCCTCCTGCTATGGAAAACTGAGCAAGGGCGATGCCACTGATACAAACTGATGGTTCACAGCTGACAGCGTGAAGAGACTCCGAATTTGTTGCTTTCGCTCATGCCATTAGCCATCGACTATTCGCTTCGTCTCCGAAAGTCGTGGCTCTCTGCCACAGTGGTCATTCACTCTCTGTAGCAGAAGGGGGCAAGCGCGGAGCAGCGTGAACGGTGAGAAATAAAAGGTAGTGAGCGGACAGTCTGAACAATCCTTTTCACCCTGTACATCTCACTTGTCACTGCTCTCGATGGCATTGGACTTGCTGCACCTTTGTAATTGAGTCAGGAGGAGAACAATGTCGCGTGCACAGTGGCTCCTACTCGGAGCTATCGCGTTAGGTCTGGTGATTGTGATCTACCTCATTTTCTTCTGTCCAACAGCTTGCCAGTGAGGTGCGTATGAAACTGTTACTCGCCGTTGATGGCTCTGCCCATTCCTACGAGGCAGTCCGATCGCTCAAGTATCTGCCTCGGGCTGAGGAGTTGCATCTTGTCCATGTGCTCGACGTCCCAAGTCCGGCTTATCCTATGATGATGCCGGAAGTGGCACAGGAACTGTACGAGACCGTCGAGCGAAACATGCGCGACGATGGGACCCGTCTGTTGGATCGCATCGTGTCCTTGCTCCCGTTAGATGTTGGGCCGGTTACGAAGCATCTGGTCGTTGGATCTCCGGCAGAGCAACTCGTGGCCTTGGCTGAACAGCTCAAGGTGGGACTGATTCTCTTGGGTACTCGGGGCCTCGGACCGATCAAGGAACGACTCATCGGAAGCGTCTCCCATCGAGTCCTGACGTTCGCGCCTGGCGCCAAACTGATTCTTCCCGGTCCCTTGAAAACGCTACATCATATTCTACTGCCCTTACAAGGAACCTATGATGCAGACCATGCCCTCTCCCTCCTTGAACAGAAACCCTTTCGTGAGTTGCCTACGGTGACCCTCTTCACCGTCCTGCCCCATACCAGGCCCCCTTGGCCGGTGGATGCGGTTTCCGCTGAACATATGGAGACCCATTCTCTCCTCAAAGCGAAGGACTTTCTCGACGAGACGGCAGCCAAACTCCGCCTCTCGGGTTACCAGACCCGCGTGATGACGACATTGGGCACCCCAGTGGATGGAATTCTTCAGGAGGCCAAGGCCTTGAATCCGGACCTGATTCTCGTGGGATCTCGAGGGCGCCGCGGCGTGACCCGCATGATACTCGGCAGCGTGTCCCACGCCCTGTTACACCAGGGCACCTATCCACTGATGATTTTTGGCTGACGATCGAAAGAGGTGTACGATGCCGATGTACGACTATAAGTGTCTCAATTGCGGGAAGGAATCGTTGATCGTGGTAACATTGAAAGAACACGCAGCCGGAGGGATTGTCTGTCCGGCCTGTGGGAGCAAAAAGTTGCAGCAGCTCTTTAGTCCGTTCATTGCTCACACGACAAAGAAAAGCTAGGGCTATGCCTACGACTCGCCAACAGATTATATGGAATCGATTCTTTTCTGAAGCGCTCGTGAGTCTCTCCATACTGAGCTGTCTGGCGATACCCACACTCTATGCTCAAGACTATCCACCCGACCGTGAGCGCGGGAAAGCCTTGTACGAACACCACTGTCAGAACTGTCATGGCCCGTCTGGTCGGGGCGATGGCCCAGGCGCTATTGCGTTGAAAGTCTCACCGGCCAGTTTTCAGCGGTTCCAGTCCTTCCTGAAATCCGATGAAGAGTTACTGCGAACCATCGAGCACGGCGTCGTCTACAGCCCGATGCATTCGTGGCGTGGTCAGCTCACGGATGGAGAAATGCAGGACGTCGTGGCGTACATCCGTGTACTGTCGCAATAGGAACGATGATCGTCCTCAATGCGAGTAGCGGGACCGGTTTGAGTTGGAAGTTGCTGGTTTCGTGTTTCACGTCTCACATCTAGGGAGACTGATAGCAGAAACTTGAAACTCCTGACGGACGGACGAGATGATAAATCTTTGTTCGAGGGAAATGCACCGCAGCGATGGAGCAGTTGGCCCTCCATGACGCCCCCTCATTGTAGAGATTGAGAACGAGTTCGTCACGGGTGGGACACGTGGGGTCAAGGAAGGAGACAAGATCATCCCGGTCCTCGTCAGCTATATCCACCGCTTTGAGGCGCACGGTTGTCTCATTTCCCTGACTCTCGATTGGCACCCACCAAACCATTGGTCACTCCGGAAGTAGGGCAAGCGATGGGCAGTCCGTTGTTTGACGACGACTCTTGTGTGCCGGCTCGATGAAGGATGCACCGATACGAGGAACGGTACGCCGTATACCAAAAACATGAAGGAGACACGAATGAAGAGATCCTCCGTGCTAATCACGATCGTGGGAATGATCCTCCTCATCGGACTCAGCACCACATGTGTCTGGGCCGCTGCGCCCCAGGCTGCCGATACGGTGTCACCGGCACTTCCTCCCTGCAAAAGTCTGTACAAGAAGAAACCTGTCACGGCCAGGACGTTACAAGAGCTTGTACGCGCTCATGAACGGTGGGTGGAATATCGCGGCAACCAGAATGCCAAGCGGATGGAGCTCTGCCAAGCGGATCTGAGTCGAGCCGCACTCGCAGGGGCGAATCTTGAACGGGCCGATCTGGAAGGCACCGTTTTACGGCAGGCAAATCTGACTCATGCCACCCTAGATCAAGCCAGCTTGGCTGGGGCTGACCTCACCAAAGCCATCCTCAAAGACGGTAACCTCTCAGGAACCGATCTGCGTCGTGCCCGACTCACGGGCGCCAATCTTTCTCGTGCCGTGGGTGACGAGGCTGCCTTGTTTGACGCCGTCCTCATCGGCGCCAAATTGAATGAGGCTGCCTTTGAGCGGGCCCAATTTGAGGGTGCCGACCTCAGCTCTGCCGACTTGACCGACGGCAACTTCGCCGAATCGTATTTTTATGGGGCAACACTGAAAGGTACTGTCCTCGTGAATGCTGACCTGACGGGCGCCGACCTGCGCCGCACCATCCTGACCAGTGCCAATCTCTCTCGTGCCAACCTTCAGGGTGCGTTGCTGGATCGGGCACAACTGGAACAAGCCAAACTGGTCGAAGCAGACTTGGAAAGTGCCTATCTGGACGAAGCAAATTTGAGCAGAGCAAATCTGAAAGCCGCGATCCTTCGTGGTGCAGACTTGCGGTACGCGAATCTATTGGGTGCCGGCCTGCAGGAGGCCGACTTGGAAGGAGCCAATCTCGAACAGGCCGCTCTCGTCAAGACTGATGGGAACTTGGCCAAGCTCAGGATGGCGATTCTCTACCACGCCACTCTCGATGAGACCAATTTTCTGGACGCCACCCTCACCCGTGCGGTCCTGATCGGGGCCAAAGGCTGGCACACCAACTTTATGAACGGCGACCTCAGCGAAATCTATGCGCCGAAGTCCTCGTTCCGGCAGGGTCAGTTCAACAGGACCAATCTGGAAGGGGCAAATTTCGTCGGTGCGGATCTTCGGGAGTCGAATTTCAGCCACGCCAACTTGACCCAAGCCAATCTACAGGACACGAATCTGCAAGATGCCATGCTCAATTCAGCCAATTTGACGGGTGCTCGGCTGGATTCAGCCGATCTGCGTCGCGCGAACTTCAAGGGCGCCACCCTCTCGTCGGTCATTGGTCTCACACAAGCACAGCTCAACGGGGCCTGCGTCGACGACCAAACCAAATTGCCTCCTGGCTTGAATCGTCCCGCTCCCTGCAGCTCCCTGAAGAAAGAGGGGCGATGACCGCACGACATGAGCACGGCATTAGGATCAAAGAAGGGAGGATCACACTCGACGGTATCCTGGGACTCCCGGCTGATCCTTGCGGCGTGGTTGTCTTTGCACATGGAAGCGGCAGCGGACGATTAAGCCCTCGCAACAATTTCGTCGCTAACCATTTACAGCAAGCAGGACTTGCCACATTGTTGCTGGATCTCTTGACCGAAGAAGAAGCGGATGATCGGCGCAAGGTGTTCGATATCGATCTATTGGCAGACCGACTGTTACTGGCGAAGAGTTGGGTGGAGACGGAGCAACGAACGAGGGGTCTATCAAGCGGCTATTTTGGCGCCAGCACCGGGGCCGGAGCAGCTCTGCAAGCTGCCGCGCGCGAGCCGGCTAACATCAAGGCTATCGTGTCACGAGGGGGACGGCCGGATCTTGCGGAACCTTATCTGCCGTCGGTCACCGCTCCAACTTTGCTAATCGTCGGGGGCCACGATGAACCGGTGATCGAGATGAATCAGACAGCCTACGATTTTCTGACCTGCGAAAAGAAGCTGATCATCATTCCCGGCGCAACACACCTGTTTGAAGAACCTGGAACGCTGGAACAGGTGGCGGAACAGGCAGGGAAGTGGCTTAGGCAGTATCTGATTTAAAGCCTCATAAGGGTTGCCGGCTTCATCTGATTACTTCATCCATCACAGCATCAAGAATCTTCGCCGCTGCCTCACTGGTATCCAGCTTCGCCGTATCACTCCTCATTTTCTGATTCACCAGCACCTTGATGGCCGATCTCACCAGAAATATGGCCAGGCACCTCAGACTGAACGAGAGAGGGGCGACAGTGCCCAGATCCACTAAGCCACAGTTCTCGGAATCATGCACTCGGCGAGAGCAGGAAATCGATATCGGCCTTTGTCAGCACGCCCTGTCCTGAGCCTCGCACCGCGCCGGCCAGGACGGCGTCGTACAACTCGAGCTTTCGTTGTTTCAGGGCCATCATCTTCTCCTCAATGCTGTGTCGCATGAGAATCCGCACGATTGTGACGGTCCGCTGTTGCCCGATGCGATGCGCACGATCCGACGCTTGCCGCTCCACTGCGGGATTCCACCAAGGATCCAGATGAAAGACATAACTGGCTCGGGTCAGATTCAACCCCTGCCCCCCCGCTTTCAAGCTCAAGAGAAAGACATTGGGCTGGTCACCGTCTTGAAAGGCCTTCACGCGGGCTTTGCGCGCAGCCGGTGCCGTGGCGCCGTCCAATCGATGATACGGCAATCCATGCTGTATGCACGCTTCCTGCACCAGATCCAGAAAGCTGGTGAACTGTGAGAACACCAGCGCGCTATGCCCCTCCTCTCGCAATACGTTTAATCGTTCCAGGAGAAAGCCAAGCTTAGGAGAGCGCTCCTCCGGTTGTTTCGTGAGGAGTCGTGGCGAAAGACAGACCTGCCGCAGCTTGAGGATAGCCGTGAGGGCGATGAACTGCGCCTGCCCGGACGTCTTGCTGCGATAGGCCTCATCGATTGTTGAGCGAACCTGTTCGACCGTCTGCTGATAGAGTGCCTTTTGGCGATCCGTCAACTCCAGAAACACCTCATGCTCGATTTTCGGAGGTAAGTCCTGAAGAATCTCCGCCTTAGTCCGCCGCAAAACGAAAGGCCTCGTCCGACGCAGTACCCGGTCAAGCGTAGGACCCGAGAGACGTTTCAAGTCCGTTTTGAATCGATCACTCTCGCCCAAGAGCCCCGGCACGCAGAGATCGATCACGGAGAAATACTCGCCGAGATGGTTTTCGAGTGGTGTACCGGTCAACGCGATCTTGAAGCGCCCCTTGAGTCGTCGGACTGCCCCCGTCGTGTCCGCCTGAATGTTCTTCACCGCCTGGGCCTCATCGAAGACGATCACATGGAACATGGTCTGCTCCAAGATATCGATATCCCGACGAACCAACCCATAGGTCGTGAGTACGATCTCACCGTCCCCGGCCTCGAATGTCCGTTCACTCCCGCTATACACATGGACCGTAAATTCTGGCGCGAACCGAGCCAGTTCCTGCTCCCAATTGAAGAGGAGGCTCGTCGGCACCACGACCAGGTGAGGACCTTTTACCCCGCGCGCTGCCTTGAGGCGTCCCTCCCTGATGGCAGCCAGAAGGCAGATGGTCTGGATGGTCTTGCCCAGCCCCATGTCGTCCGCCAAACAGGCCCCGAATCGATGGGCATAGAGAAATGCCAACCAGGCATAGCCGTCCTGCTGGTAGGGGCGGAGCGTTGCATGAAGCTCCTTCGGTAACGGCGGCTTCTCAATCCGCACAAATCCCAGCAAGCCCGCCAGCACTGCTTCGTCTTCGGCCGGCAACGACACGTGGATTCCCTGCTCGCGCAGCGCGAGCCAATCGAGGATCTGTAACCGAGGCACCCGTACAACCAGCGTCGATTCCCGATTCACCGGGGCGCCCCCGGTGAGGTCGAAGATGGCACGTAGCCGTTCCATGCTCGGGCCGTCCAGAAGCCGTAGACCGCCTTCACCTCCAATGAGTCCGCCTCGCTGCAGAACCGTCATCCATTCATCTTCGTCAATGGCTATTCCATCGCAACGAATCTCCGGCTTGATCTCGAACCAATCGATTCCCGTCTCCTGTCGATCCTGATGCCTGACGTGAACGGAACAGTCCCACCGAACCGACCGGAGCGGTTTCTCCTCGTATAACAGTGTGGTCCCGACCATGGTCAGCTTTTCTAAGAGAGCCGGCAATCGTGGGAACAGCACCCGCGAATCAATCAGCATCGCATCATGCGAGGGCATGCCACGAAACGCGTCCGGGCCGAAGATCTCGAATGGAACCTGATAGAGCCATCCCTCCCGAGACTTGTCGATCGTGTGCAACCCCCACCGGCCTGCATCGATCTGCAACCGTACATCTGGTCTGGCATAGACAGCCAAGTGCTGTTTCAGCCATCGTGCCGCCTCTAGCCGAATGCTTCTCACCCAATCGGTCTGATCCAGCGCTGTCTTAATATGGAGGTCTCGTTCCTTCGCCTCACCGACCGTCAGCAGGCGAAAGAACAACTCGTAAAGCACCGCCTTGCGTTTCTGTGTTCGCAACGGCCCTGACACGGCGCGGCCCTGCTCCAACGCCCGGATGAAGGAAAAAGTCGATGCGCTTGGCGCACACCACGTCTCACCTTGCCGGCATTGTGCCTGGAGCCTCCACGCAGTCGTTGGTGCACCAGACTCATCAAGGAGCGGCCTGAGCGTCAACGCGTATTCCCGCTCCTCGCTTACTGATCCGGCAACAGATACGCGAACCAACGTCTCGCTTCCATTTCCACGAAACAGCAGATCGTCAAGCGTGTTGTCCGCTTGCTTGTAGATCAGATCGATCTGAGAGGATTGAAACTCCTGTCGCGGAATGGTGAATTCCAGCTCATGGTGCAGCCCCTGCCATCTCCGATGGCCCTCACTGGGTGGTAAGACAACCGCATAGGGCGCTTCATCCAAACCACTGCGACCATAAGGACTGTCGACCCTCTGGATGGCATTGCGCAGTGACAGAAAGGAAGCCCACCCACCTTCATCCTCCAAAAGAAGCAAGCGTCGGCCATTCACATCAACCACGAAACTACGATACCGGACAATTCGGTCGAGCACCGTGCCGTCCGCAACACACACCGCGCGAATCCTCACGGCTTCACCGGAAAGAGCCAGCTCCGTCTTACTGTGGCACACGACCGTCGGCGCCCATTGAAGAACGAGTAAGTCCCGGTCGACTTTGAGTACAATAGGGAACCGGCGCTTGGCCAAGTCAAGGTAGCGCAACAAGGGATCATCCCCGTAGGTCGACGAAAACCAGGACGGATGAAGCAGCGGTCGCAGCTCGGTCGGTAAGTCTGGAACCCAGCCTGCAGCCAACCTCACACCATTCCGATGGATGGAGAGCTGCGGTGAGGGTAAGCTTGCGTCGATCACGATTTCATAGCCCGACTCGAGCGTACTGCCTTTGCTCGGGACACCCGTCTGAATGGGCACCCCCAACAAATCGGTTCTGAGTGCGGCAAGATGGGCTTGCTCTCGATCAGATAATTGGAACGTCTCGGGCACAAGGAGATGTTTGGTGGTGAAACAAGCGCACAGGACATGTTTGCACGGACAATCAAACTCCCAAGCCGGACAGTCACAGAAGGCAGAGAGAAACCCGTCGTCCAGGGAAAATACGACTTCGTACAAGACGGTGCCCTGCACATGGGCCGTGAGTGTCGCACCATCTTTGCTCCACACATAGTGTTGCAGTCGCTGCCGCCGATAGTAGTCATGCCCCCGCACCACCGACGCTTTCGAGGCCATCGTATAGACATCATTGACGGCAAGATTACGAAATGCAGCAAGCAGCGCGGCCGCAGCGGGAGTTTGAGCGATGGGGCTCACCGTCGCTTCAGCCGGAGGGCTATATGTTGTTCTAAAACGAGACGCAGGCTTTTTTCGCATGGCGCGCCACTATAACGGGCGGGAAAGATCCCCATCAAGTCACTCTAGCAGGTTGCGGAAAAACTCATTTTGGCTCCTGCGGCCATCACAGGTATCGAAGTTTGAGAGGACTCTAACTGGCCGTGCAGGGTGCTCAAAATGGCCGTCCAGCAAGGCCGCAGCAAGCGAAGAGGCGAATCGTACTCTGCCCCGTACGTTGAGCCTCTGAGCGATGCGAGAACGCCGCTGGCGGACTTTTTCAGCACCCTG